>JAHWHO010000023.1 GCA_019323255.1 Candidatus Woesearchaeota archaeon | reverse complement strand
GCTTCTGAAGCCGCCTTCATGCGCGTCTTCGCATTCGCATAAGTGTTTATTTTCTTGTTCTTTATTGTTCTCGATGGATATCTCTACAAAAGAGGAAGCATTGAAGAATAAAGCCGCGATTCTTAAGCGCATCAAAGAAGGCCAGGTTTTCATATACCCTACTGATACTGTTTACGGTCTTGGCTGCGACGCAACTAATGAGGCTTCAGTTAAGCGCATAAGAGAGCTTAAGAACCGTGATGCCAAGCCTTTCTCTGTTATCGCCCCTTCTCTGGACTGGATCAAGCAGAACTGTGAAGCTAATGAAAAATGGCTTTTGAAGCTTCCAGGCCCCTATACGTTAATTCTTCCTTTGAAAAAGCCGGTTGTTGCTAAGTCAACTAACTACGGCCTTAATTCTCTGGGTGTCAGGATTCCGGGGCATTGGATTTCATCATTTGTCGAAGCATTGAATATTCCTATAGTAACGACATCTGTCAATCTTGCAAACCAGCCGCCTGTTAATGATCTGGACAGCTTAAAGCGGTTCAGGGTTGACTTCATAATCTTTGAAGGCCCTAAGAAGGCTAAGCCCAGTACTGTAGTTAATTTACTGGAAAAAGAAAAAATTGTTCGGTGACCAAAAAGCTTTTAAATTGCCTGTTTTCCTTTTGATTTGGTGATGGAATGACTACAAAGCCAGTACAAGCTACCCAGATTAAGGTTGGGAGTTTCATTGTTATTGAGGATGAGGCATATAAGGTTGTCTCTACCGATACTTCAAGGCCTGGGAAACACGGGCATGCGAAAGTGCGTCTTGTGGCTACAAGCCTTACGTCTGGCAGGAAGAAGGAAGTTGTGCTTCCGGGTCATGATACGATTGAAGTTCCTATCATTGAGAAGAAGACTGCTCAGGTGTTGAGCATTGTTGGAAATACCGCAAATGTGATGGATGACGAGACATATGAGACTTTTGATCTCGAGATTCCGGATGAGCTTAAGGCGAGTGTTGCTGAGGGTGTCAAAGTCGTTTACTGGACTATCCTCGGTGAGAAAGTGATGAAGCAGGTGAAGAGTGGAGAATAAATATGGCGAAGCAAAAAAAATCGCAGATTTTTTGGCCTCGCTATTCGGAGGTACTCTGAATGGCGAAGTTCCCAGAAGCTGACGAAAGGTTGTTCAAGAACAAATTTGTTTGCAGGAAGTGCAAGTCTGTAATTAGAGCGCCTCCTAGGAAGATTACCGCGCAGGAAGTATCCTGCAGGAAATGTTCGGCAAAGGTTTTTAAACCAAAACGCAAGAAGTAGTTCTATGGGTCTGGATACGTTTGTTGCTGTAGCATTTCTGGTTATTTTGGGTCTTGTACTTTGGAAGAAGCGTTCCAAGCTTGAGGTGAAGAAGCTTCTCTTTCCGATTTTCTATATTTTGATGTACCGTTCCCAGTGGGGCCTTGAGGGAATGGATTTCTGGGCGAGGAAGCTGAGAAAGCCGTTGCTTTTTCTTGGCTATGCAGGTATTCTTTTTGGGTTTCTGGGTATGCTGTTCATATGCGCTGAGCTTGTGCTCTCGACTGTCAAGCTTATTTCGCAGCCGGGCGTTCCGAGTGTTCAGCTTGTGCTTCCTGTCCAGGCCAAGGGCGTATTTTACGTTCCTTTGCTGTACTGGATTCTTAGCATTTTCATTGTTGCCGTTGTGCACGAATTTGGCCATGGTGTTGTCGCGCGTGCCCATAAGATTCCTTTGAAGGGCACTGGTTTTGCTTTCCTTTCATTTATCATCCCGATCCTGCCTGCTGCTTATGTTGAGCCTGATGAGACTTCGTTGATGCACAGGCGGGGAAGAGAGAAGTTGAGTGTTTATGCAGCGGGGCCGTTTGCCAATATTCTGCTTGGCCTGTTGGTTTTTGGCGCTTTGTTCGCACTTTCTCCTGTTTCAAATGCTATTTTTGAGCCTGCTGGCGTTGAAGTGGTTTCTTTCACTGAGGGCTCTGCTGCTGAGCTTGCAGGGATAGAAAAGGGTGCAATTATTACTGAAGTCGGAGATCAGGATGTCCGCACAGTGGATGATCTCCATACTGTTGTTGCTTCTCTTGATCCGGAGGATTTAGCGATAGTGGACACTCTCGACGGGAAGAAGTTCTCTTTTATGCCCAATAGGGATCCTGCTGATGCTTCGCATGCCTTTCTCGGCGTGCGTGTTACAGGCCACATGAAAGAGAAGATAACTTTTCTGGAGGATTATCCTGCCTGGCTTGCTGATATTTTCGGCTGGTTCACAGGATTATTGTTCTGGATTTTTGCTTTAAGCCTGGGCATAGGATTGTTTAATCTTCTGCCTGTTGGTCCTCTTGATGGAGGCCACATGTCTCGTGTTGTGCTTACAAAGTTCATTAAGAATAAGAAACGCGCGCTGAAGGTCTGGATGTATTTGAGCTTGTTCTTTATCTCTGTTATTCTTGTGAATTTATTGTTTGGCGTTTTTGCCTGATTGCTGCCTGAATTGCGAGCCTAATTAAGTTTATCAGCAAACTGACAAGGGGGGTTGTCCCATCCGGGGAATGTCAGTTATCTAGAATGCTTGTTAAGGCGAGCTGGCAGCAAGGACTACCTTCCTGACCAGTATGTCCCTCTTTTATTTCTCCATTCTAAGAAGTCAGTAAATATCTGGCCGTGGTCAAATGCTAATTCATTAATGTCAACATCGCCGATCTTCCACCAGCTCGCTTCTTTTGCATCGTCTGCTGCTTTTGGTTCTCCTTTTTTCCAGTCTGCGATAAATACTGTGCTTATCGTATGGCCTCGCGGGTCTCTGCCAGGCTTTGAATAAACTCCAAGAATTTCTTTAAGCTCTGCATCAACACCGGTCTCTTCTTTTAGCTCTCTTAATGCCGCAGTCTCTACAGCTTCATCCTCGTCCACAAAACCGCCGGGTATTGCGAGTTTATCTGGAAATGCATTGGATGTTGATGCTCTTCTGATTAGCAGTATTTGATCGCCCTTTAGACAAATTATATCAACTGTTGATTTCATAGTCCCCATAAGTCCCAGCTTTTAG
The DNA here is from genome assembly GCA_019323255.1 of Candidatus Woesearchaeota archaeon. Taxonomy (GTDB): domain Archaea; phylum Nanobdellota; class Nanobdellia; order Woesearchaeales; family ARS49; genus JAHWHO01. The sequence goes on along the minus strand of JAHWHO010000023.1, from coordinate 2,289 downwards.
GAAATTTTAAACCTAATGTTCTGATGTATACAACTAGTTCTCCATGATGAAGAATTTCATGCTCGATCAATGCTCTTATATGTTGTTTTAGACTCCATTCTTCGCCAAACCAATCTATTTTTACATCGGGATTTTTCTCAATAAGTTTTAACATTTCTTGATTAACTTCTTGTAAAAATGCTTTCAGTTTTTCTTTTGAATTCTCAAGAGAATAATCGTATCTATATTTGTTAAAATCTGCTTTTCCTGTCTTGATTGCTTCGTTGTAGCAGATCTGAACATCTCCCAAGTGTCTATATTGCTTTCCGATAGTGCCCATGTTTTTGCCGACGGTAAATGAGAGGTGCTCTTCTGGAAGTTCGTCCAACAAATCAAGCGTTAATTGGTGCATTGTTCGCCAGTCTTCCAATAACTGTTTTAATTCTTGGTCCATACTCTCACCCTTTCACATTTCCCAAAGGAGTTAGCTTTACTACTTTCTTGCTTATTCCCGCCAGATGCATCGTATCCACTACATCTGATATGCTTTTGTATGCGAAGCCTGCTTCTTCTGCCAATCCTGAGTAGCTTGCAGTCCGCACATAAATTCCATGCTTTTCCATCACTTTCTGCAGTTCTGCTCCTTTGACCTGTTTCCTTGCCTGCGTCCTGCTCATTGTTCTGCCTGCACCGTGTGCTGTGCTACCCCATGTTTCCTCAAGCGCTTTATCTGTTCCGACTAATAGATAGCTGCCTGTTTCCATGCTTCCGCCGAGTATTACCGGCTGTCCTGTTTCTCTGTATTTTGCTGCGAGTTCTGTTCTGCTTGGCCCGAAGCATCTTGTTGCGCCTTTTCTGTGAATGACCAGGTCTTTTTTCTTCCCTTCCCATTTATGCTTCTCGACTTTTGCGATATTGTGCGCAACGTCATATACGAGATGCATTTCCATTTCTTCTGGTTTTTTGCCGAATATATCAGAAAAGCATTCTCTTATTCTGTGCAGTATTACCTGCCTGTTTACGAAGGCCATGTTTGCTGCGCATGCCATTGCTTTGAAATAGTCTTGTCCTTCTTTGCTTTGGAATGGTGCTGCTGCGAGTTCTTTGTCCAGTATTTTTATCCCGTATTTCGGCATCACTTCCAGGAACTTCTTCAGGTAGTCTGTTGCAATTTGGTGCCCGAAGCCTCTGCTGCCGCAGTGCACCATCACGCATATTTGTTTTTCGTTGGTTATTCCGAATGCTTTTGCTGTTTTCTCGTCGAATATTTGTGCTGCTTGTTGTATTTCCAGGTAGTGGTTTCCGCTTCCGAGCGTTCCTATCTGGCCTATCCCTCTTTTGATTGCTTTGTCGCTGACTTTTTCCGGGTCCGCGCCGGGTATCATACCTTCATCTTCGATGCTGTCGAGGTCTTCTTTCCATCCGTACCCGTTTTCAATGCACCATTTTGCGCCTTTTATCATTATTTCATCAAATGTTTCCTTGTCTACTTTTACGAATCCGCCTCTTCCTACGCCCGAGGGAACTTTTTCAAACAGGTGGTCGACAAGCTCTTTAATGCGCGGCTTGACTTGATCTACTGTTAGGTTTGTCGTGACCAGTCTCATGCCGCAGTTTATGTCAAATCCTATGCCGCCAGGGCTTATCACGCCTTTCTGCACGTCAAATCCTGCTACTCCGCCTATTGGGAAGCCGTATCCTGAGTGGCCGTCCGGCATGCACATTGCTCTGCCGACGATTCCCGGCAGGTTTGCGACGTTTGATATTTGGTCGAATACTGCGAGGTCCATTTCTTTGAGCAGTTTTTCTGATGCGAATATTCGCGCGGGCACTCTCATGCCTTCTTTATAGCTTGTCGGGATATCCCACATTACTTCTCCGGCCCTCTCGAATTTTGGCATTGGAATATTTTCTTTCATATGTCTAGCACGAACTGTGCCCTCCATCCTTGTTCAGTCTGCTCTACGGTGAAATAGTGCATAGTTATCGCCTTTACGTCCTGGTGTAGTTCTTGTTTTTCTGGATCCGCTTTGTCGCCATATGCTTTTGCTGTGCACCCATTCAGTTTAACTTCTACTTTGTTGAACACCATTGCATCGCTGTCCTTGAGAAAAATTAGTTCTTCAATCAGTTCGTATAGCAGCTTTTCAGGGTCTTCCTGGTTGATCTCGATTGTTTTTTCTATCTTCGGCGCAACTGTATCTGGTTTCGCCATGACTGCTATTGTTGCATCTGCCGCAGATTGCAGCAGCTCTCTGAGGTCTTTTCCCGTCGCTTCTACTGTTATGTCTGCCACGACTTTCTCTATGT
>JAHWHO010000022.1 GCA_019323255.1 Candidatus Woesearchaeota archaeon | reverse complement strand
TCCTGCTGCCATTTATCATTTATGCGCTTAGGAGATCCTGGCAGGTGTCCAAATGAGTGATTTTCTGAAGAAATATTTGCAGATGAGCCCTTTTGAGCTTAAGAACACGCTTATTGATATGGCGCGCACCAAGCGCACAGGAATGCTTAATGCAGGCAGGGGAAATCCTAATTTCCTTAACACTACCGCGAGGAAAGCCTTCTGCGCCTTGACTTCTTTCTCGATAGATCTTGCTGAAAAAAATACAGATATCGCCGATTTAGGCATGAAGATACAGAAAAAAGGAATTGCGAAGAAACTCGCTGCATATCTTGCTAAGCATAAGCCTGAGGGTGCTTCATTTCTGCAGAACGCAGTTAAGTATGCAAAGAAGCTGAAGCTGAACCCTGATGATTTCGTGCACGAGCTTGCTGACGCCTCTCTTGGGGACTTTTATCCTTCGCCGCCGAGGATTTTTCCTAATGTGGAGAGAGTATTGAATACATACCTGAAGAACATTCTTACAGGCGGGGCAAGGCCTGCAAAGGGCAAATTCGATCTTTTTGCGACAGAGGGTGCAACGGCTTCTATGGTGTATGTGTTCAAGTCATTGAAAGAAAATCATATTCTTAAGAAAGGGGACCATATTGGTATTGTCACGCCGATTTTCTCGCCGTATCTTGAGATTCCTGCTCTGAGGGATTATAATTTGCGTGAGATTTATGTCGAGGCTGATGAAGATCACGGCTGGCAGGTTCCTGATTCTGAGATCGCAAAGCTGAAGGATAAGCGCATCAAGGCTTTGTTTATGGTGCATCCTACTAATCCTACATCAGTCTGCCTTAACAAGAAGACACTCGGCAAGATGGCAAAGATCATCAAGACGCAGAGAAAGGATATGATCGTGCTTACTGATACTGTTTATGGTACTTTTGTGGACGAGTTCCATTCTTTCGTGGAAGTTGTGCCTGATAATACTATTTGTGTTTATTCTTTCTCGAAGTTTTTTGGTGTTACAGGCTGGCGGCTCGGGGTTATCATGCTTCATCAGGGCAATATTATTGACAAAAAGCTGAAGAGGCTTCCCGCATCTGCGAAAAAGTCGTTGATCAAGCGTTACAGCATGACTTCTACTAATCCTGCGGGAATTAAGTTCATTGACCGTCTTGAAATAGACAGCCGTGATGTCGCGCTTGCGCACACGGGAGGATTGTCTTGCCCCCAGCAGGCGCAGATGTGCCTGTTCGCATTATTCTATTTGCTTGATGATAAGCTGAAGTACAAGAAATCTATCCAGGCATTGTTGAAGAAGCGCATAAAGCTCCTTTACGATAATCTGGGTGCGCCGCTCATTCAGGGGCCGGAGCATACGTACTACTATGCTTTGATTGATCTTGGCAGGGTTGCTAAGCACAAGTATGGAGAGGAGTTTGCAAAGTATTTGGCAAAGAAAGTCTACATGGACCAGTTCTTATTTAGGCTTGCAAGGGAGACAGCGACGGTTTGCCTGCCAGGGGATGGTTTTGCAGGGCCTAAGTGGTCTTTGCGCGTCTCGCTGGCAAATCTGGATACTAATGCTTATTCAGCTGTTGGCAGGAATATTAGCGGCACTTTGCACAAGTATTATCTCGAGTGGAAACGATAGTTTTTTATTTGTGATTTCGTGTTCTATTAAAATATGGCTGATCAGAAAAAGGGGATGTTGGCACCCGCTCCGCCTGTGCCGGCAGATGACAGGCTGAATGAGGTGTTTGCGAGGCTTCGTGTCGATGAGCAGCGTGCTTCTGAGCTGAGGAAAAAGATGCTTTTTCTTGAGCAGAATCTTCTTTCGAACCATAGGACTGCGATGGACCAGATTAAGTCATTGCAGCAGGATATTGTGGACATTAAGAGGCATATCCAGGAGATTGAGGATAGGATTCTTACTGTAATCAAGGAGCTGAGGCTTACTGCGCGCAAGGAAGATATCGACGTTATGCGCAAATATCTTGATCTGTGGGATCCTGTGAAGTTTGTTACGATGGAGACTGTTGAGCGTATGATTAACGATAAGCTTGGCATTGAGAATCCTCCTCTGAAGCCGATAAAAGCAGAGGTAATTGAGAAAGTCGAACC
>JAHWHO010000021.1 GCA_019323255.1 Candidatus Woesearchaeota archaeon | reverse complement strand
GTATTCGCATATACTTCTTTAATGCTTCATGATTAATAAGCGCTACCAGTAAAAATCCGTAAAATCCTTTTTTTCCGGAATTTCAACCGAAACATATATAAACTCTAGTTAACATCAATTAACCATGGTAAACAATAGTAAACTTAGGTTAACACTTTTACAGCAAGATATTATCCATCTTTTCTTTAGGAAAGCGGGTTTGTCTTTGAACCAAAGACAGATATCTAAATTTCTTAACGTCTCTGCTCCTGCTGTTATGAAGGCTCTGCCATTGCTGGAAAAGGCAGGTTTTGTTAAAATGGATAAGTCTGGTGAGCGTTGGGCTATCGCTTTAAACAGGACTACTGAAATTATGCAGTTGAAGAGAGCTTATAATCTCAGGAGTGTTTATGAGTCTGGCCTTGCTGATTTCCTAGAGCACCAATTCGCTGGCGCTACTATTATCTTGTTTGGCAGCTATTCAAGGGGGGAAGACATCATCAACTCTGACATTGACATAGCTGTTATTGGCAAAGATAAGCAGGTTGATGTTTCAAAGTACGAAAAGGTCCTTGAGCGTAAGATTAACATCAACTTTTATACTTCAAAGATTCACAAGCATTTGAAGGAAAGCTTATGCAATGGTATTGTTCTTGCGGGAGGGATTGAGCTTTGAGGCCTATCCGTTCTTTTGATGAGTTCATTGTGGAAAATACTGTTAAGGTTCAGAGTGTTGATAGGCCGCGTGCGCTTTTTCTCATTCAGGAGTCTAAGAACAGTTATGCGAGTCTTTTGGAGATGATAGAGAAAATTGGTATTACTGATATTAATGCGAATAGTTTTGTCAAGTCTTGCTATGATATCCTGATGGAGCTGGTCAGGGCAAAGATGCTTCTGGAAGGCTATAATGCTGTTGGTATGGGCGCCCATGAGGCGGAGGTCTCTTATTTGCGTATCCTTGGCTTTGCTGAGAAAGATGTCCAATTCACTGATCAGTTAAGGTATTTCAGGAATGGCATGCTTTACTACGGAAAAATTTTAGATAGTGCGTATGCGGAAAAAGTCATTGGCTTCACTAAACGGATTTATGCCAAATTAACTTCATAACTCTACCCACCCCTCCTCTCCACATCTTCAAGATTATGAACATTCTTCGCTTCTAATATTTCCATTTCTGATAGAAGAGTACCGAATGACCATTCGTCTTCATATGGTTTGCTGTAGACTTCCACATAGAGTCTTTTGCCAGCATTTTCGATGACTCCCATTTCTAGCATAGTAACTTCTTGATCGCCGGAAAATCTTCCTAGATATTGTTCAGCTGAACGATCAGGATATGGTGCCACTATATCGTCTGGAGATTTGACATAACTCTTGTATTTAGCATGGAAAATAACGGGGAATGCTTGAAACTCTGAATGATCAAGTTTGCCGGTAAAATTGAGCTTGCCCCGGAAGGGCACATCTATGAAACCACTAACATTGAGGTCTTTGTCAACCTTAATTTTAACTTCCTTAACCAATCCACGACCTAAACTCATCATGATTATCCACCCCTCCTCCTTCCTCTGTAATTAAGCACTTCAAAGAATGTATCAAAAACAGGCTTGCCAGTATCTGTAGAGAAAAACTTAGCACCGTACCTTTCAGCTTCATTGTGAATCTTAGAATTATGCTCTTCCAGCATTGAACTATACTGTTTCTTAGTATAAGGATTGATGAATGTCTGTAATGTTTCTTTAGACTCAGCATCATGTAATTTATAATCTCCTTCTAAATCCAGGTTCTTCTCTTTGACATCCAGAACTTGTATCAGAATGACTTCCTGCTTCTTAAGGTGCTGCAAAGTCTTCTTGATCTCTTCTATGGGGTATAGGAAATCAGAGATTATCACTACCATTGACCTTGACTTGATCAGCGGCTTATATGACCCTATAGAATCATCCAGCTTAGACTCGCCCGCAGCTTTCTTCTTGTTCAAATAATCTAAAGCAGATGTTATCTGCCTTTTGCCTCTCTGCGGTCTAAAAACATCCAGTTTATCCGAAAAAGTACAAAGCACAAACCTTTCATTGTTCTTAAGCGCAAGATACCCGAATCCCAGCCCAATCATCGAAGCGTACTCGGCTTTAGTAACCTTAGTCCCGAAGTTCATCGATCCGCTCATATCCACAATGACATGAACTGTCAAATTCCTTTCTTCCTCATATCTTTTCACAAATAATTTATCCGTACGGCCAAATACTCTCCAATCAATGGACCTAAAATCCTCGCCGGGAACATAGAGTGTATGGTCTTTGAAGATTAACCCTCTGCCTACAGACTCTGATTTCTTCTCTCCAACGTAGTTCGAAGTAACTCTTTTATTCAGGATTATCGAAAACTTGTCTAATTTATGTAAAAAATCTGTCTGAATCATTTGAGCAACTTCTTAATCACCGCATCTTCGTCCATTCCCTGTCTCTCTGCATCAAAAGATAGTATTATCCTATGGCGAAGAACAGGCAAAGCCATTCTCTGTATGTCTTCTTTCGAAACAAACTTCCTGCCTTCAATCAGAGCTCTTGCCTTTGCTGCTTTGATCAAGCCAATAGAAGCTCTGGGTGAAGCACCGAACTCAATAAGCGCTTTCTCTTCCCTTGTCTTCTGCACGATTTTAACAGCATATTTCTTAATGTCATTCGCAATCGGAATCTGCAGTGTCAATTGCTGTAAATACAATATACTGTCCTTGTTCAGCACAGGCTTCAGCTTCACAGCTTTATTCTCGCCTGCAAACCTGTCAACAATGGCCAATTCCTCTTCTTCAGAAGGATATCCTACTTCTATCTTGAGCAAAAACCTGTCTGACTGTGCCTCAGGAAGTGGATAAGTGCCCTCCTGCTCAATTGGGTTCTGTGTAGCCAGCACGAAAAACGGAGGATCTAACTTGAATGTATTGTTTCCTACCGTTACTTGTCTCTCCTGCATTGCTTCCAGCAAAGCTGACTGAGTCTTAGGAGTCGCACGATTAATCTCATCTGCAAGAACAATATTCGCAAAGACCGGTCCTGGCTGGAACTTGAAGTTCCTTTTGCCCGTTGAAGTCTCTTCAATGATATACGTTCCCGTAATATCTGAGGGCATAAGGTCGGGAGTATTCTGTATTCTTGAAAACTTCAGGTCCATCAGCTCAGAAAGCGTACGAACAGCAAGAGTCTTGGCCAATCCCGGATAACCTTCTAATAATGCGTGGCTGTCAGCTAAAACAGCGACCATGACCTGTTTGAGCATTTCTTCCTGCCCTACGATCACCTTGCCCGCTTCATGAAAGATATACTGAAATGTTTTTTTCGCATCCTCTAATTTCATTTTGACCTCCTCACTTGGTTATCTGCCTGAAGTATGT
>JAHWHO010000020.1 GCA_019323255.1 Candidatus Woesearchaeota archaeon | reverse complement strand
ATTTGCCGTATCTTCTTTCTCGCTGTTTGAATTCTTCAATTATTGATAAGAATCTCTCTTTCGTGAGTTCAGGAAATAGTTCTTTGAGGAAGAACCATTCTGCATATGCTGTCTGCCATATTAGGAAGTTGCTTGTTCTTTTTGCAGCCTTTTCTCCGTCTCCACCAGTCCTTATGACCAAATCCACATCTGAGTTCATGTAGAGATTTTCTGCAAAAGTGTCTTCATCTACTTTCTTTCCTTTTTCTATGGCTTTGTTTGCCGCATCTACTATTTCTTCCCTGCCTCCATACGCCATGCAGAAGTTAACTCTTCTGTTGCCATTCCCTTTTGTTTTTGCCATAACTTCTTTCAATAGGTTGCATAGCTCTTCAGGAAACAGGTCTATTCTTCCAAGTATTCTGACCTCTACCCCTTTCTCTTTGAATTCTTTTAGGTTCTTTTCTTCCAGCATTTCTGAGAAGTAATCTTTGAATATTTTGAACAGTTCTTTTTTCTCTTCTTCTGTCCTTTTGAAATTCTGCATTGAGAATGCGTAAAGGCTTAGTTCTTCAAGCTCTATTTCGTCGCACCATTTGAGCAAGTCTTTGAGGTTTTCCGCGCCTTTCTTGTGGCCTGCCCATGGCGGCAGCCCTCTTTTCTTTGCCCATCTCCGGTTTCCGTCGAGTATTATTCCGATGTGCATTTGTGCGCCTCTTCAAATAGTTTCAGCATTTGTTCAGGTTCAAGTTTAAGTCCTGTTTCTAAAGTGAGCGTTGCGAGTTTTGTTGCGCTTTTTTCCCTGTTGTCCTCTGGCGAGAAATCTAACAACTGTTTAAGCGTGTCTTCACATAGATATCCTTCATTCATCGCTAGCACGACATTTTTGCCCTTGTCCTTGATTTCTGCATTCTCAATATTTGCTTTTATCGTGCCGTTTATCATTTCTTTTCCTTGCAGGGTAAAGCCATGGTTTGCTAGCTCTTGGACAATTGCGCTTTTGACTGCTTGGCTGTATCCTGATGGCAGTTCAGAAATCTCCTGGTTTTTTTTCTGCAGGATATGGGCTCTTCCGAGATATTTGGTTACTTTCTGCCTGCTTCCCCAGGGAGTCCATTCGTTCTCGACGAGATAGGCGTAATCTTTCCCCTTTATTTTCTTCGTGCGGACAAACATGGTTAGGCACTATTTATGGGCTCATTTGAGCTTTTTTGCTTCGTCTTTGACTTTTGCGAGCTCTTTGACCAGCCTTTTCGCGGCGGCCTGCAGCGTCTTTTTAGGGTCTGCACCGTCTGTTTCTAGAATGAATTTAGGCTGTCCGACTTCTGGATGGTCTATCGTGTAAGCGGCGCTTTTTACGTGTTCGTCGTTCCATAGCTCTTTCCTAAGCAGGTTTGCTAGTGTATGGTCCTCTCCCGTCATTTCGAACACGATTCTGTTCTTTTTCTCCTCGATAATCTTTATATCCATTTTATCCTCCTTGCTTGTGTATAGTATTTAAATATTTTCTTTCATTGTGGCGATGTAGAAAGTCGTAGGCTAAAACGTTCTGAACACGTCATATCCATTCATACGGATTTTTTGCTGAACTCGGGAAGTGTTCAGAACGAAAGAGACTTTCTACAGAGCCTTTCATTGTACAAATTGCGCGATCGCAACAATTCCCGCAGTCTCTATCCTTAATATTGAATTTGCGAGCTTTATTCTCTTTATTCCTTTATTTTCTGCCATTTCAAGCTCTTTTTCAGTGAATCCGCCTTCCGGCCCGACTATAAGCGTGATTTCTTTGCCTTCATAGTGCGCAATATTCCCGTCTTTATCACAGATAAATGCTTTGCCTCTCACTTTTTCAATTGCCTGTTCAAATGCGACAGTCTCCTGTATATTAGGCACTATAGTTCTGCCGCTCTGGCAGCAGGCCTCTATGGCGATTTTCTTCCATCTTTCAATTTTGCCTTCTTTTGGCTTCACAACGGACCTTTCGCATACAATCGGCACGAGCTCAGAAACTCCAAGTTCTGTTGCTTTCTCGACAAGAAAATCCATTCTGTTGCCTTTTGCTGCAGCAGTCATTAGCGTAATCTTCCTGTCAGGCTCTCTATATTGTGAGACTTTTTTGTCAAGAATTAACGGGTCACTCACTTTCCCTGAATAAACGGCTTGGTATTCATTGCCTAAGCCATCAAATATGCCTATTATCTCTCCTTTTTTCAGCCTTAGCACTTTTGCATGCCTTTGCTGCTCTCCCGATAGCCTAATTCTGCCGTTTAATTTCGCTTCAGGGTTAAATATTCTCATGCTCTAACACTCACTTTTTACTCTTGCAAATATAATATTTTCGATATTTCTAGTGCCTAATGACTCATATTTCGCCATAATCGAGAATCCCACTTTTTCTTCTGGTACTCTATCATATAGGCTATTGCTGCAAATTATCTTGTTTTCTTTTGTATCCTCCAAGATATGTGCAATCCTCTTTTTCCTTTTGATGCAGGAATTATCAAGAATTTTTCGGGCATTATTTTTGCAGAAAACCTGTGGCTTATTTTTTTCTTTGCAGTTTTCTTTCATTTTTTCTAAGGTTTGCTTTGCTCCTATTTTAATGTTTCTTTTATAAGTATTCCCAGTCCCATGCAGTCCCAGTCCCAGAATAGTCCTGAGACTGTCCCAGTCCCAGCCCCTTTATCATCGATATTCCGTTCCCATTCTAGTCTCATTTTAGTCCTAAGACTGTGTTGAGATTGTCCTAAGACAGTCCTAAAATCTGTAAATTCAATAATTTTCTCAGTTCTGTCTCGTCGGCTCTTTCGCATTGTATTCAGATGCAAAATAGTAGTTCCCGGTTATTCCCAGCCCAGTCCCAATGAGACTATCTTGAGACTAACCTGGGACTAGCGCAAGATTTTTATAGGTAATTGGGATTCTAATGGGAATGTTTGATTTTTTTGGGAACAAAAAAGAGGTTCAGAAGTCGTTCGAAAAAGTACGGCAGGATACCGATGCATTAAGCCAATGGGTTAAATTTCTCTATGAGGAAAACCAGAAGCTCGACCAAAGGGTGGCCGTCCAGCAGAAGCTGATTGATGCTCAGCAGCTGGCATTGCGCGAGATGAAGGTCACGCTTCAGCACATGCCGAAAACAGGCCATGAAGTAAAGCAGCTCGTTGATTCGTATTATGATTTCAAACCGCTGCTGGCGAGGATAAAGCACATAGAAAACAAGCTTGAAGTGCTTGAACTGAAGCAAAAAGATGTTAAGCCTCAGGTCATTGTTCACAGGGAACCCGAGCCGCGCATAGTGCACCATATCGAGCCTCCGAGAACTTCTAGTGCTATGAAGGAAAAGCTCGTCAAAAGGCTTGTGCGCAACAGCAAGGATTACATCAAGAACCTGGTCAGGGGGCTTGTTCACAAGTACGGAAGGATAAGCGCATTGCAGCTGCGGGAGATTGTTGTAGATGAGCAGGGCCTGTGCTCAAAATCCTCTTTCTACCGCATACTTGACGAGATGGAATCTGATAATTCAATCGCAGAGGTCAGCGACGGAAAGACTAAGGTTTTTGTCGCTCCTAGCGCATAGTGAGTTAGCCATTTTGCAACAACAAACTTTTTAAACCCAATCCCCCCTCAGCTTTCTATCGCGTCAAAACGGGGTGGTAAGAATTCGCGACAATCAAAAGCTATTGCTGTCTAGTGAGGATGTTGTGATGCGTCAGCAAATAGCAGATGTGATTGGCAGTTTTAGAGACGAGCTGGATGACCACAGGCTTGCTATCAACGAGAACACTTCAGAGATCTCAAGCTCTTTGGAGTGCATGAACGAGATGAATGCAAAGATCGAAAAGATCGCCGAGAGGCTTGATGAGCTTACTCTGCTTATCAAAGGGCCCAGCATTCAGCCTGTATTCGAGATCCGGCCTCTTAATTCAAGGGAAAAGGAGGTCTTCCAGGAGCTCTATGTTGCTACAGAAGCTAAGCCTTTTGTCTGCTATGCTGAGCTTGCAAGGAAGTGCGGCCTTACGAAGGAAATGGTCAGTCTTTCCGTCGGGTCTATGATCCGGAAAGGGGTCCCGATCCTGAAGAAAATGAACGGAAGTTTGGTGCTTCTGCGTCTCGATTCTGTCTTTAAGGAGCAGCAGGCGAAGAAGAATTTGGTAGGAGTTAGTTCTCTTCTGAGCTTTCTGTAATGTTTTTTCTTAGTTTTTCTTTCTTGATTTCGTTCTGGAGCTGTTCGATGATCCTGAAGCTTGCGTCCATATGCGCTTTTACCGTCGCTTCTGCTTTCCTGAACGCGCTTTCAAGGTTGCTGCCGTTAAGCTCATACCCTATGACCACTTTCCCCTGCGAAACAAAGCTTGTTTTCTTGAGGACGCTGAGGTCCAGCCATCTTTTCAAATGATCATACATTGTCTGCCTTTTGATGCCTGCATGCAGCGCCATTTCCTCTACAGGCATTACTGCTCTTTCAGGCGTTTTTTCCCTGTTCGCCTGCTTCTTGCGCTCGTACATCTCAAGCAGCAGCTTGTGCAGTCTCGCCTGCCCGTCTTTTTTCCTTGGCACCAGGCCGAATCTTGCTAGCAGGACTTGCGACAGCTCGTCGGAACTTCGTCCTATCGGCTCTTTTTTGTGGAGTTGGATTTCGATGGTATCACCTTTTGAGATTTTTTCCAAAAGCACATGCTAATAAAAATTTTGCGATTTCTCCGACAGATGTTCTGAATATTCCGACAAAAGAAAATTATTGTCAGTGATTAAAACTTTTTCGCCATCATTTTTTTGCGCGTCTAAATTCCGCCCGAAAAACCTGAATTCTTCCATATTTTCGATTTTAGCGCACTTTTCTTTTTTCATGGCTACCAGCATTCCGAAATCAATAAAATTTCGTGCTTGAACCTGATTTTTCGCGAGAAATCCCGACAATTTCCCAGCCTATGCCCTTCCATGCATCCCTGCAAATCATTGGTTTCTACTTTTTTCCCGGCTGAGTCGGGATTATGCCTGTCATTCTCCGATTTTTCCGACAAATATGGTCAAGGGGGTATTGGCTCAACCCCTTGGTTCTGAGTTAAAATCCTGCCTTCAACGCAAAAATCGTATGTTTCTGGGATTATCCCTTACAAGTTTGGCTTGTTCTTTGGAGGCCCATTTTTTGGCTCTGTGGTTTCGCAGCGTTTTTGGCGCCACTATTTTGAGTTTTTCTTGCAAGCTTAGGCACCAGATTATGTGGTTTGAGTTTTTCTAGAGTTTTTTCTGCTGTTTGTGTGTTCGGCTTTCGCTCAAAACAAACCACCGTCGATAAATTGCAATGATTCTGCTTGTTGATACTTCTGCGAAATATATTTCAAAACAAGCAGTTTCTTCGAAAGCACAGTCTCCAAAATAGAGATAACAAAAATCACAAAACAAAGATTGCTTAAAGAAATATCTTTATCAAAATATATTTTGTAACATCAGTAAATTTTATTCTTGCATTTTGCTTTGCCCGTGAGTGAAAAGTGAGAGTTCAAATTATAGTTTTTGCCATAAAGTTTCTGTAAATTCCTGGGCATTTTTTCATGAAATTCTGCCTTGGCTGAGTGCAAGCACAATTAGTGAGAACGCATAGAGTTTTGCTTATTTTCTTCCGTTAGGCACTATAAAGTGGGGCTTTTTGGGGCAAATTTCTTACCGTTTTCAACGCATTTAGTATGGCCTTGAAAAAGTGAGTATTCATCAATAGAATTTTGTACCTTCCTTAGTGGTAATAAATCATTTTATACTGTGTTTATATTTCTCGTCGTATGAAATATGAGACTTATGGTATTATCGCAGCTGTGCTTGTGATCGCAGTTGCCGGTATGGTTACATTTGATGGGGGTGTGTCGGGCGGTGTTGTTATCAACGGCCCTGTTTGCTGCTCTGTGACGCCTTATACCCAGGCATCTTATGGCGTCGCGCAATACGGCACCGTCACTGAAACAGTGGTGTGCAATAATATGCAGCCGCATGTTTGCTGCATGGACAAAATGACTGCTCAGTTAAGGCTTCCTGTCGTCGTGAACGGTGCAATGGTTGGCGCTTGCGGCCAGTCTTCCCCAGAACTCAACCTTCCGTATATGCTTCCTTACTGATACGGAATTTTTTTGATCTTATTCTACTAACTGCAGCAGTATATCGTGCGCTTTTCCTAAATTCTCTGTCTTCAGATAAATTAAGAATTCCGGCTGGCAGACTACGATATCCTCGATATTGATGTCATTAGAAAATATTTCATTGGTCACTTTTGCCAATACGCCCTTTGTTTGGCTTATATCTTCCCGCATCTTTACGCTTATCTCCGAGAGGTTGTCTGTCCTGCCAACAAGGTGCTCGTCGAGAATTCCAAGATTTTTGATGGAGCCTGTCGGTCCGAAGATTTTCATCTTGGTGCTTCCTATTACAAGCTTGCAGTCTTTCCTGCTTTTTATCCTGTGTTCTTTTCTTAATGTCACACAGCTAATGCGGTTTTTTGTTGATATTGATGCGCCTTTTAGCTTGTCCATTACCGTCTGTTCTGCTGCTTCATCTTTAGTAAGGTCAAATCTTCTTATTGAGCTTATTACTGCATCAAGCGAGGCCCTGAGCTTGTAAGCATTAATGTAGTGCTTCGCGAGTGCTCTTACATTGATTACGCTTTTTCGTAATCCTTTGAGTGTCTCGGGCTCCTGCTGGATAATATTCCATACTTGCTGGTTTAGATTTCTCATATTATTGCAATACCTCTGAATTTAATAAATCTTATGTCAAAATCTATTGAATGTGTCAAATAGAACATAATTGATGTATCTGAGTCATCACGTTTTTATACTCTATGACCAATTGTGTATACTATGAGTGGAGCTAGAAAGAGGGATGCCAAGACTGGATACTGGTCAGCAGAGAATTTAGCGCGCCAGGCTTCTCAGCTTCCAGATGATATTACTAGTGAATATGCTACTGTTGATTATAAGATTCTTTCAGTTGGTTCATTTAATCCTAACTGGACCAATTATGCTTTTGTAAGCACCGCCAACACCGAACTGCAGAATGGAGAATACTTGAACCCTGTTTTTACCGATGTTAAAGCTGATGCACTGTTTGATATTCTGCTCTATGCTGCGTTGAATGCTCCTCAGGATGTTATTCTTGTAGGTGCTGTGCCGCAGGGAACAGTTACTGTTATAGCGAGCGCATTAAGCACGCATGCAAAAAAGCCGCCAATACTGCAGATTAATCCCAATGTTGAGGATGCTTTGGAACACATAGTCAAGGATCAGTTAATGATTGTTACGCCGCCAAAATATTTTATGAGCGTATTCGGCAGCCTGCTTGATGAGTATGTTGCAGCTTATGATGCTACTCCTGAGCCAAGAGAGCTTCCGCCGTCTATTCTTACTCCTCGTTATATAACACCTTCCAGGCCTGCGCCTTCGAGGATAATTATACAAGAAACAAAACGAATTATCCGAGATAGCTGATGTCTTTCTTGCTGACTGTTTCCTTAGCTACCTTTTGTTTTGTTAGCATCTGCTTGAGTTTTTCTTCAAACTCTTCTGCCTGTTTCAGTAACGGCTTTGGATCTACTTTTAGCCCCAGATATTTGTCGAGCATCTCGATAATCTTTGCTGCTGCTTTGCTGTCCGGCAGCTTCGATGCTGTTTCCGCAAACATGCATGTTATTGGCACTTTTTCGCTTTTTGCCTTCAAT
Source organism: Candidatus Woesearchaeota archaeon (assembly GCA_019323255.1). Taxonomy (GTDB): domain Archaea; phylum Nanobdellota; class Nanobdellia; order Woesearchaeales; family ARS49; genus JAHWHO01. Next base: position 2,013 of record JAHWHO010000020.1, on the reverse strand, counting down.
AGTAATGCGCTTGTCACGCCGACGATTATTCCTTCACCTAAGCAGTCTATTCCGTATTTCTCGAACTTTGCTCTTTTTGTTGCATTTTCTGTGTAGAAGAATCCCTGTGTTGTGCCTGGCGTTGCGCTTCCCACACCTTCAAGCGTTATGATCTCTTTAGCTTGTGTTTTCTTGGCCAGTTCTATCAAAAAATTAGCGAATTTCCATTCATTGCCCTGCGCACTCGCTATTGAATGGACCAGCATTATGTTGTACTGTTTATTGTAGAATATTCCTATAGGATCTACCAGCTTGCATCCGTGTACTGCAAGAGTCGGCATCTGGTCTTCAAACCAGTATCTGCCTATTTGTTCGCATTTCAAATGATCCTGCAGAAATCCTGTTGCTATTGTTGCTACGAGCCCGAATCCGGGGAATCCTTCTATGATTGTGACTCCTTTCGGGACTTTCTTTAACTCAACTCCTTTTGCCATGCTCTTTAATTTCTCTTCGAGTTTTATAATTCTTTCCCACGTTTGTATATATTGTACTTTCAAAACATATTTATAGCCGCGCCCCTGATTCATCTGCATGAAGAGTAAAGTCCATCCTGCACTGTGGCTAGTATTTGCCGCTTTTGCAGTAGTCTTTGGTTTGGCGCTTGTTGCGCAGGGCAGCATGACCGGACAGTTCTTTCTTCCCAGCGTTAAAGTTGATAATGGCACAGTGTTGAGCGCAATTGCCGCAGTTCTTTCAATCGGGGTTTTGCTCGTCGCCGGGCTCCAGAAGCCCAAGTGAGTCCTCGACTATCTCTTCCAGATGTTGTTCTACTTGCGGTGGTTTACGGTCTACTAATATTCCATCTCCCCAAAGGAATTTTGCGGTACTCAATAATGCACCAATAATTGCTGCTGCTTTTCCAACGATTCTGACGTATCTCTTGAATCTGTTTTCTTTGTAGTCTCTTGGCAGCGGCGTCTGTCTGCTGATGTATCTGGGTTCTATCTCTATGCTGTCGGGAAGATACTCTAGTGCCATGTGCGTTTGAGCCTTTCCCAAATTGATGGTTTCTCTTTCACTGCTTCTGAGATCTCTTTTGCCATTGCATATATTTTTGGCATCGCCTGGCTTACCATAGGATTATGCACCATTTCCTCAAGCAAGCTGTTATCTACTTCATCCCTGAAAAACCGCGGAAATAAGCCCGTTAGTAGAATGTCCTGTACTGCATTCGTTAGCACTTCTTTGTACGCTCCGATATCTGTTTGCGCTAAATGCTGGTCGTAGAATTGCTGGCTTATGTATCCGTCTTCCTGTCTTGGCAGCAGCACTCTTGCAGGCGTAGGCCTTATCAGCGGCTTGCCGTTTGCTTCTATTGTTAATTTTGTTCCTTTTGTTCTTAGATTGTCATATGCCTGTTTGATCTCTGCTGCTGCGCTCTCAGGTATTTTTGTTGCCGCTACTATTCCTGTTGTATCGTCCATTTCCCCAAATGGTTTCATTAGCCCCAAAAGAGTTCTGTGCTGTACTGCTTTGACTGTAGATCTTACTCTTCTTGCGAGTGTTGGATGTTCCCTGAAGTACGGAGCCAGGTCTATCTCTCCTTTACTGTGCGCTACCACTGTTGCTTCCCATATGCTTAGTCCTGGCTGTCTTTGTGATGCTTCGTGATGTCCTGTTTCTAATGCAGTATACACTGCAGCATCAAGTCCTATGTTCTTTCTCACTACATCCGCTTGTAGTTCTTTTATTGTTGCATCGCACCTGTCTCTCGCATTTTGCATAGTTGCGAGTATATTTTCATATTCTATCATGTTCTCCTCCTCGCATAATTCTTTTGCCGGTATACTACCGGCATTTGCGCCGGGAACACTGACTCCGGCCCCCTGTTCTCGAAGATCTCTTTTTGCGTCCTGTATCCCCATGCTGTGCCTGCCTGCAGTCTTGCTGCGAGCGCGTCGTGCAGCCCTTTCGCGATGTCAACTTCTTCAACAGTTACCCCGGGACTTTCCGTAAGATCATCTATGTAGCTTT
>JAHWHO010000134.1 GCA_019323255.1 Candidatus Woesearchaeota archaeon | reverse complement strand
GGAGAAGCAACTTCGGGATAACATACTTTATTTTCCTGAAGTCATAAAGCTCTATGGGCAGACACGTGACAACATAATCCGGAAGATTAAACCTCAGATCGAGAGATACTTTTCCATTTACCTTCCCAAACTCACCAATAACAGGTATAAGAAAGTCTCGCTGCAGAAAGACTTTTCGGTCAGGATCTTCTCCGACGAGAAAGATGATTATGTCCCGATCAAGAACCTCTCCGGGGGCACAGAGGACCAGATCCTGCTGATGTTGAGGCTGGCATTTTCAAAAGCCTTGTTTACAGGACTGCAGGAAGTAGATGGAAACCATGCTTTTCATCAGTTTCTTTTTCTCGATGAGCCGATCAGTTCCTTTGACCAGAAGAGACAAAATGCATTCATTGAGTTGTTGAGGATGATGGAGAAGAGTTACCAGCAGATATTTGTTATTTCACACATAAGTGAATTGGAGAATAAGACGGATTATTTCATAAAAGCCGAACCGTCCTCGAATGTCCTTAAAGTTGAAAGACTATAGAAAAGAAGTACTTGCAGTGCAAATAAATTATGGCTGCCGAAAATGTCCTCCCTGCGCAGATACGCCCTCTGTGCGTGATTGTTGTTTAGATAAAGAATCGACAGCGATGATGCTCTACGCACGATAGATAGCATGTTTATGCGCAGATTATTGAAATCTGGGACTATTTTCACCTATTTCAATGTTGGAATTTAGCGGAAAAAGTTGTTATAATGCCAAATCAGTAGGGAAATTGATCAAGCCCATTAATTTTTAGGACTTTTTGTAAAGCTTATATTGTCTATCGGGCTTTGCTCGTGGTTAATGTGATCGTGATCCTGCCATTTTGGTTATCTTGTGTGACCGCAGATGTAGGTGGAACAAACTTAATACGGTCTTGAATATTAGTAATACTTTTGCTTGATAGAACTGTAGCGATCGCATCCATACGAGCCTTTCCGATTGCAAGACAAGCATCCCGAGTTCGCCGTTTGGCTGCATGGCCAGTTCCGGGCCGCATCATATTAAGTAAGTCATCCATCGCACGCTCTACAAGCCCGAGTTCTCGTTCTTTCTCTTGCAGGTGTTGGGTTTTTTGCCAGGCGTCAACATAATACCCGGCCGCATAAGCGGCCCGTGTTTCGGCTGATAAACGATCTCTCCTTGTGGAAAGGGAGGCCTTTTCCAGTTTGAGCTCAACCAGCAACTCCATGACTTCGTTTGGCGACGGGTTGACAAGAGCATCGGCACGCATTACGTCGCCAGCTCCCAAATGATGCCGAATAGTGGCAATGACTTCCTTGTCTTTCTGCAGAAGCGTCAGGAGTTCCTCGAGTTGCTGCAAATTATCCGCGGAGAGCCCTGTGACCCCAGGGGCAAACCGGAGAGTACGGGTATCCAGGACACCTTCTGCTTTCTCTTCCGTAACTCCTACGATATCACCTACAGTTCCAGCAATTCGGAACGGCGAGTTAGCTACTGCATTGGCGATAAGTGTAGCTGTCGCACCTATCGCCGTACCAGCAATCTGCCCGCCTGAAACGCCTCCTTCCTTGATTTCAAACGAGAGCGGAAGACGTATTGCACCATCCGCATCCTGAAGAATGAACAGGACAGTATCGAGCGACGTTGGAAGGCTCAGAAGCTTCTTCAGAAATCCATCGGGTGGCTCTGTAACCGAAAGATCAGTGAACACGATCTGCGTTTTTGTAGAAAGCGTGCCATCCTTTCGAAATCGCAGATCGACGCTTGTGTCCAAAACACCGTTGTTCAGTGTGACCCCTACTTTGTCAGCATTACCTTTGAAATTGACCAGTTCTAGTCCACTGAAACCTGCCTTCACCCAGCCTTCCGGTCTGGGATAAAGGACCAGTTGTCCGGTGGCTGTCATTTCTTGAAACAGAAGTCGCTGTTCAATACCAGCGGGCGTCTCTGATTCCGGCTCCATCGGTGTATTTGGCGCATCGCCCGTACTATCACTCATGGCTTGGGCTTTCTTGGCTTCTACGGGAAGGGGGACTTGACCGGATGAAAGAATGACCGTGAATCGAACCGGCTCTG
>JAHWHO010000133.1 GCA_019323255.1 Candidatus Woesearchaeota archaeon | reverse complement strand
GGATCATAAGGAAGGCAGGCTTGATTTGGGCAATACATATGAACACGCATTAGGCTACTATTACGTCCAGGAAGCCGCGAGCATGATTCCACCTATTGTTCTCGATCCTCAGCCGGGTGAGACTATCCTGGATATGTGCGCTGCGCCTGGCAGCAAGTCTTCGCAGATCGCCCAGTATATGAACAACGAGGGCTTGCTGATTGCTAATGATGTTAAAGGTGACAGGCTCTCTGCATTGGGTATGAATTTGCAGCGAATGGGCGTGCATAACCAGATCATCACGCTTATGCCTGGCCAGCGTTTTGCGGAGAGGAATATCAAGTTTGACAGGATCCTGCTTGATGCGCCCTGCACGGGTGTTGGAACTATACGGAAAAGTCCGAAGACTATTCGCATTTGGAACCCTGCAAGTGTAAAAAGCCTTGCTTCAGTGCAGAAGCGGCTGATTCTTGCTGCATGGGCGTGCCTTAAGCCCGGCGGAACGCTTGTCTATAGCACCTGTTCTACTGAGCCTGAAGAGGATGAAGCGATAATAGACTACCTGCTTAGCAAGGTCGAAGATGCGAAGGTTGAGAAAATTAATCTGCCGATAAAGAAAGGCAGCCCGGTTATAGAATTTGAGGGCAAAACATTTTCCAAGGAAGTGAAAAAGACTTTGCGGTTGTGGCCCCAGAACAACGATACAGAAGGATTTTTCGTCGCCAAACTAACCAAGTCTACCTGAGTTTCTCTATCCTGCGCCGAATCTCTTCAATTCTTTTCTCAACCCGGTCAGGGTCATTTCTTATTTTTCTGAAGATCATTATCGCGAGCACAGTTATTAGTAGCAAAGCAAGCACTAATGATATAATACTCAGGAAGTTTGTGGATTTTTCTTTTGGCGCAGGATTGAGTGAGATTTTTGTTGCCGCTGCAGTTTCTGGTTTTTCATATACTTCCTGCACCACTGCTTCTTCCTTTTTGTATGGTTCTGCTATTTTGGGCTTCTGGGCTGTTTCCTGCTTCTTCTCCTCTTCCGGCAATATAACCAAACTTGCCATCGTGGAAGATCCGCCGCCCCCGCCTCTGCTCACTCCGCCGCCTCCGGGAGGTGGTGGTGGCGCCGCTACTCCGCGTATAGCATAAGTGGTGAATCCTGTTACCTGCATGCTAAACGTGCCTCCCGCATAAGTTTTGTTGGTACATCTCGGCGCATTACATGTAACATACGTTCCATTATCTTTCAAATCTACGAGTGCAGTCGGCGTCCCTGCAAAAGGCAGACCATTAAATGTTATCTGCGAAGTTGTATTGAGCCAGGTTAAGTTTGTGGTGTTCATATAAGTCCGGTTAAATACGATAAGCAAGTTATTTTGGTCCGCAACCCTGAATGGCGGCGGCCCGTTTGTGTCGGGTACAGTTACTGTAGGGATTACCCGTATGCTTCCATTGCCATTCCTGAATGTTGTATTCGTGAAGTTTAATTTTCCATTTAGAGCTACTACGGGTGCGTTTTTTGGCGATAAGTTCATCCAAACTCTTCCCGACTCCACAATTGTGTTGTTGAAAGAATTGTTCCCCTTGCCCGTAAACCAGTTTATTGCTGTTTTCTGCGGAGCAGAGACTACATTGTGGTTGAACCTCCAGTGCGCTGCATTAGATGCCCAGATCGCGCCAAGTCCGGTTGTTCCCTGTGTATGAATATAATTATTTGTTACTGTGCCTATTGTACTAAACGACATAAATAAGCTCGCATTTGTCGCATTCGTAAGATTGTTGTTTGATATATTGTGAATATCGCTTGTGTCTAAGCGTATGTCTTGCGCAAAATTGTCTATGTTGCAGTTTCGTATCGTTGTATTTATCGAGCCGGGCAATACTAAAACTCCCGCCCCTGTCCCATCGCCCGTTATTGTGAATCCTTTACAATCAAGAGTCACGTCGTTCGCAACAACCACTACACAGTCTCCTATCGCAGTCATATTGTTTGTAATGTTGGTGTCTGAATTGATTATCAGTGGGCAGACCTGCAGTAATGGTCCTACTGTCTCGTTCGCGCTGTATGAAGCCTCGTTGGGAATATCAAAAGTAACTGTATTATTCACATATGTTCTGTTCATGCAGATCGTGTAGTTTACAAATATTCCGCTGTCATTGAAGTCAAATCCGTCTGTTGTGTTAGAAATTCTCAGGGTATTGTTTGCAATAGTATTGTTATTTCCATTTACCATCAAACAGTCATTTGCCGAGTTTAGTACGATGTTATTCTCAACTAAGCTGTTGTTTGTATCAAAAAGAACTATGCTTGCGTTGAAATTGATAATAATGCAATTCTTGATTGTTATATTGGTTCTGTGTGATGAATTGATGCCTATTGTTGTGCCATCCCCTGTTATTGTAAACCCCCTGCAGTCCAGTTCTATATTGTCAGCGCCAAAGTTTACACAGTTTGTTCCATTGGCTGTTAAGTTTGAACCAAGTGTTGAGTCTGCAAGAATTGTCGTATTGCAGTTTGCGATATCGGCTTTTGGTGAGAGAGAATGCATTCCTGTAGGGCTTACTGGCGCGTTCAAAAATGCCAGTGTCGCCGCAATAGCGAGCAGGATAATTAAAACACCTATGCCTCTTTTCATTGCTTAACTCCTAGTCGAGAACATTTATAAACATTACTATGCCGATAGAAAGAAATATTAATCACCTGCTTCTCAAAAAGGGCATGTACGAGCTGCTGGCTTTACTGGACGAGCTTAAGAGGTATATTGAAAACCGCGCTGCTGCCGACCAAATTGCCGATCTTTGCACTATCGTTTCAACAGAAGCGCAAGAGCTTGGCAATCTCAGGGTTATTCGCGGAGCCCAGTCAATAAAGAAGCGTACAATTCTGCCAGACTTTGACTATGATCTTGCAGAAAGAGAAGTTAATGCAATGATTAACTCGCTGAAGATCAGAGTTTTTTGAGCATATCAACCATTCTGCAGCTGTATCCCCATTCGTTGTCGTACCACGCTGAAACTGTTACAAATGTTCCATCTATGACATCTGTGCATAGCGAATCAAATATGCACGAGTGGGGGTTTCTCACGATATCATGGCTCACTATCGGCTCTGTTTCATACTTGAGTATGCCTTTCATGTTTGCCACTGCTTTCTTATAGGCCTGGTTTACTTGTTCTACTGTAACTTTCCTGCTGACTTCTGCTGCAAACTGGACTATGCTGCCGCAGGGGATCTGTACTCTCCATGCCCTGCCGTCTATCTTGCCGTCAAGGCCTTTGATTAGTTTGCCGACAAGCTTCGCCGCTCCTGTTGTTGTTGGGATTATATTGACCGCTGCAGCTCTGGCTCTTCTCAGGTCTTTG
>JAHWHO010000132.1 GCA_019323255.1 Candidatus Woesearchaeota archaeon | reverse complement strand
GAGCAGGATATTCTCGAGAATATTGGTATGAAAAGAAAAAGTGCCGGCAGGACTTTGCTGGGCATAGCATTGCCAATTGCACGAGACCTTGTTGGCCAGATCAGGAAAATTAAGGGCGTTAAGAAGGTTGAGATTGCAGGAAGTATTCGCAGGATGAAGGCAACAATTGGTGATATTGATATTCTCGCTATTGCAGGCCCTTCAGTCATTAATGCATTTACTAAGCTCAATAGTGTTAAGCGCGTGCTCGTCAAGGGCCCTACAAAAGCGTCCGTGATTCTTGACAGCGGAATGCAGGCAGATCTGAGGGTTCTGCCGGAGAAAAGTTTTGGTGCAGGTTTGCAGTACTTTACCGGCAATAAAGACCATAATGTCGCTCTGCGCAAGATCGCAATTAAGAAAAAATACAAGCTTAGCGAGTATGGCTTGTTCAGGAATGATAAGTATGTTTGCGGCAGGACTGAGAAAGAGATTTATGCTAAGTTAGGACTCCCATTTATTCCTCCAGAACTGCGCCAGAATAAAGGCGAGCTTGAAAATCCTGTGCCAAACTTAGTCAAGCTCTCCGATATCAAGGGCGATCTCCAGATGCACAGCAAGTTTAGCGACGGTAACAATACCATTCTTGAGATGGCAAAAAAATGCGAGAGCATGGGTTACAAGTACATGGCGATAACAGACCATAGCCAAAGTGAGCACATTGCAGGCGGCATGGACTTGAAAAAGCTCAGGAAATATTTGAAAGAGATTGATGCTGTACGGAAAAAAGTGAAGATCAAGATACTGAAAGGTGCAGAAGTGGATATTTTATCAGACGGCGCTCTTGATTATCCTGATAAAGTGCTTAAAGAGCTTGACATTGTCCTGGTCGCCATCCATCGTGGATTTAAGCAGCCTGTCAAGAAGATGACCGACCGTATCTGCAAGGCGTTGCAGAATCCTCATGTAAACATTCTTGTGCACCCCACAGGCGGGGTCATTGGTGAGCGCAGGCCTTATGCTGTTGATCTTGAGCGCGTGGCAGAGGTTGCAAAGAAAAACAAGGTTGCATTAGAGATTGATAGTTTTCCGTCGAGACTTGATTTAAATGATGAGAATGCAAGGCTTGTGTTGAAAAAAGGATGCAGGCTTTCTATTGATACCGACAGCCACAGTGTTGACCAGCTTTGGGCTGTGGATCTTGGCGTTGGCCAGGCGAGACGCGCAGGCGCAGAATCCAAGGACATTATCAACACTTGGCCCTTGTCGAAGCTAGAAAAGTTTTTAAGAAAGAAGTAAGATAGGCCTTCTATGAAAAAGGTGAACAATGTAAAGGATATCATTCCTGAGCGTATGAAGAAATTTCCTGAATACAGGCTGTTTCTTGTGTGGGTTCGCGAGGCTGATGCGGAGACGCCTGCTGCTTTGAAAAAAGAGCTTAAGTCGGATATTCGGTATTACGAGAAAATGCTTAAGGAAGATGGAAAGAACTCCCGGCTTGGGCTTAAGAATCACATTCTGCGCGCCCAGAGCAAATATATCGACTTTCTGAAGAGGGCGGAAAAGCTCTTCCTGAAATACTTATAATGCCAATCCAGAATGCAACTAAAGGAACCGTGCTCGCCGAGACTTTTGCAGAGGCGCGCACGTGGAAAGAGCAGTTTATGGGTTTGATGTTCAAGCCTGTCTCGCCTTTAGTGTTTGTTTTCGATAAAGAACAGAAAGTTGATCTTCACTCGTGGTTTTGCAAAGGGGCTATTGATCTTGTTTTTTTGAATGATGAATGGGAAGTTGTTGAACTGTTCAGGGAGCTTAGCCCATGGCGTATGTACAGGAGCAAAAACAAGGCGCTTTTTCTCTTAGAACTTCCTGCTGGAACAGTATTCAAATCCCGTACAGAAATCGGAGATGTGATTCAGCTGCTTCACCATGAGCATTTTTGAGCATGAGTCAGCATCTCAAGATATGCTGCTCTGTGTGACTGTCCTGCCTTCCTGTATAATTCAACAGCTCTTTCTTTGCTTTGTTTTGCAAGCTCCTCATCTGCAGTTCTGCATATTTGCTCGTACATTCTGGCTATTTGCCCTTTCATGTACGTAGTAGGCTCTGATTTCCTGTTTTCGAGCATCTCAAAAGCCTGGCTCAATGATGAAGGTGTGCCTGCATGTATTTTCTTTCTGACTTCTAGCAGATAATGGAGATCCTTGGGGCCTCCTTTACCATTATAGAGAGCCCTTCGGAACCCAACCACGTCCCCCAAAACACTTGCTGGCATGGATTATTTGCCGTCATTATTCGTTATATTTGTTATGTATGTTTTGTACGGCGGTCTATGCTAGAAATCTTTATAAAGAGTGTTTTGTGCTTACTTCATGTCTGGGGATGTAGTATAAGCTGGCTAGTATAACCGGCTCCAACCCGGTGGATCAGGAACACTCTCAGCGAGAGTTGAGGTGCTGAAAT
>JAHWHO010000131.1 GCA_019323255.1 Candidatus Woesearchaeota archaeon | reverse complement strand
TCCCTTAGATTCTCTAAAATAGCTCCAATAACAAATTCTGCAACTGCTTCAGTGCTGTAATTTGGTATGTTAGTTACAACTATGTTTTTTGAAGCTGCGTATCCACAATCAATCTTTCCGAAAGCAGTCGCCAATACCCCAATATATTTTAAGTTAGGCGCAGCATCGATTATACCTTTATCAACTTTGAACACGAATGGATTAACAAGTAAACAATCAGTGTCAGTTAGTTCTTCCATGAGTTTTGGACTGTCCTTTGGAAGAGAAACTCTTTTGTCTGCTGAATCATCAATCTTTGTCCAATACTTTCTATCAAGACTAGCATCATTGATGCCAAGTGTAAGAATTTTTTTGAATCTCATGTTCTAGATTAAGTGGGCGGATATTAAAATTTATCGCTAGTCTAGTCCATAAAACACTTGCCGCAGCGTCTTTCGCACTTTCGTACATGAGTAGAGCAAAGTCTTGTATTTCCTCTGTTTTTCTTAACTAATTTCAACCAGTCAGGATGAGTTACGTTCGCGCGCAGATAACTCTGGCCCGTCTGGCCCCAGCGCGGCTCTTCCGGCGCGTCATCTGAATTAAATAATGAGGCCTTGTGGCTGTGATTTCTTTTTAACTGAGGGAGATCTTCCCATTTAGAGCCTGTGATTCGCTGCGCATCTGATTTTCGCGTAACCCTGATATCCAGGAACTGGATAGGAATTTCACGCTCTTTTGCAAACTGTTCAGCTCTCTTTGCTTCCGGCTGCATGAATTCCCTTGCTCTTGTTATGTCTGTAGCAATGTAAATATTAGAATTAACGCCTTCTTCCCTGAACTTCCATGCTTCCTCCAGCCTCTTCTCAACTGTGAAGCCGTGTCTAACCATTCCTTTCTCTAAGTCTTCGTAAGCGATGCTTGTCAGCATGCTGACATTTGCTGCCTTCAGAAGCTCTGCCAGTTTCTCGTCGAATTCAGGCGTTTTTGTAGGCATGGCGCAGCGGAAATCATGATCAGATTCTGCGAGAACTCTTAGGACGAGCGACAAATTGTCCCTGAACCCAGGCCACTTCCTAAATGCTTTTGGAATATGAGTTTCAGTAGTCTGGCCGAGCCTGAAATAAATTCTCCCTTTGAGATTCATCTCTTCTATCTTCTGCTCAAGCCTTTCTTTCAGCCAGCCTTCGTCGATATCAAACAAAGTATCTGAAAAACAAGGACCACTTTGATGAGCATAACAGTAAGAACATTTGCCTGTGGTTTCATAAGTTCCTTCAGGTGTAGTGTTTGAAAGACAGCCGATGCTGCCGTCAAAACCAATATCGATAATGCACGTGCTCTCAAACCTGCCCTTACCCTCTTTGATGACAGCATGCTGTCCGGGCGTGATTAAAGAAAACCCCGGATCCAAAGGAACTTCATCGACGCATACGTAATGTGCCGTTGTGTCCTGAACTTTTGCCGGCTTGCCCCTGCAGAATCTTGCAATGTCGTGCCTTTGCGCCAAAATCAGTTTAGTCGCTAAATCACTATCAACATAAACACAACTGATATTGTATTGCTTGTCTATTTCAGGACCTAGTTTGAGTATTTCTTCATCCGGCCTGCCAAACATCGCAGATGGCGATTCTATGTCCCCACCTTCCAATTCCTCTGGGAAAATATGGTCATGGACTTCCCTGAAATCAGGCTCTTTATCTGCAGTAAGAAGCGCGGCAATAATCTCTTCTCTAGTGCCCTTGAGCCTGTATGTTGCGATAAAACCCTGCTTTCTTCCAGGACCCTTGTATGAAGTTCTTGCAATAGGCTCAGGTTGCGCAAGATAATCTGTCAAGCACGGATGCGGAGCACGAACGGTTCTAGAAAGATTATAGCACTGCAGAAAAACAGGCTCGCGATTAACCGTATAAATGGTCACAAGATTCGCTTTAGGATTATACGGCTTTTTCATAAAAAGACCCGTTGATGCATGATTAATAAATATGATTATATTTCAGAATATTTATAAACTACAAAGTGTATTTTGAAGGACATGATCTTAGTAGTGTACGCACATCCGAAAACAAAGGGGAATGGATATGAAATCCTGCAGGAAGTGAAAAAACGAAAATGCGAAGTTCTCGATCTGTACGCGATGAAATTTGATCCGGTGCTGCGCGACAATGAGCTTTACACTGCAGGGAAAGATTCGGTCAGCAAAAAAGTTCTTGAGATACAGAAAAAGATCAAAAAAGCAGATGGGATCGTGTTCATCTATCCCGTGTGGTGGGGAACAATGCCTGCGATACTCAAAGGATTTTTTGACAGGGTTTTTACAGCACCGTTTGCATTTGAATATGTAAAAAAACCAATAATTGGTGCTGTTCCTAAAGGAAACATAAAGAAAAAAGCAGTTGTATTCCTGACAACAGGCGCGAAAAAATGGCAGAGCCTATTGCTCGGAAACAGGTTTAAGCACGTGATAAAAAATGACATCTTGGAGTTTTGCGGCATAAATGCAAAAGTCTTCCAGTTTGGCGGTGCGGAGAGATGGGACGAGAACAGAAGGCCGGAAATCCAGGAAATGGTCAGAAAAGGACTTACATTCCTTAGTCACTAAACTGTTACAAAATTTCTACAGAATGCTTAATAATAATTGCGATTTTCTTTTTGAGATGGGATATACAGAAGAGTTCAACAGTAAAAGACTAGCAGAGCTAACGAAAATCGCAGAAAGAGGCGAATGCATGCCTGTTCCAGAAGATCTTTGCAAGAGTTTTAGAAAGGCGCTTAGAATTGAGGACTCCGGTCCTCTGCGTATTGTAGGATATGGGGATAAAGAATTCAAATACAGGGTAGCATTATTTCCAGAAGAAGGCGGAAGAGCCAGAAAAAGCTATGGGCTAACAGAAGATCAGCTGCTTGAGCTCATGCCCGGCAGAGCCCGCAAGATGAAGCATTATGATATGTACACAGCAGATATAGGAATGGACTGCCCGGCAGAAGTTATACAAGAAGTGAGTGGACTGCTTTCAGCTGCTGCTGAAAACCCGTGGGGCGGGGAAGCAATAAGCCAGGTTAATGGCATTGTTGCCGGCCAGCACAAACTCATGGAATTGTTCGAACTTTACGCGGAAGCGTGCGGACTGGAAACAGCAAATGACCCGGGTGCAGTGGGCAAGCTGATAACCAGAAAAGAAACGCGATCACTGTCAAGCGCAATGCGCAGGATACACGGCACGATGCACGATTCATTGGTTTTTGCAAGGCTCAGGCAAATGGACGCCAGAGATTTCACATGTGCAGGAGAAAGTGTTTATTCTTCCATAGAAAGCTTAGTTCTTTGTGAACAGGAGTTAGCGAAGATAACAGTTGAAGGATTGAAGAAAGAGTTGAAGGATTGAAGAAAGAGTTGTATGGGTAATGGATTATTTTCTATATAAAAGATAATTTATCATTTACTGTTTTTCTCAGTTTGTTGACGATTTTGCAGATGAATTTCTTTTTACGTTTGAGAAAATCCTCTGTTACAAAAAAGCCCTCATAAGCAATCCTGTTTCTTAAGATTCTTAGGTGGTGGATGAACAAAATTTCTTCTGTAGTAAGATATTTGGCGATGTAGTCTATTGCGGTCTTGTGCGCGCCGTCGCCATACGTTTTGTACCCGTCTAATAGAAGAATTGTTGTGATTAGTTCTCTTATCACTTCATAGTATTCTTTGATTATATTAGAACTGTATTTCAAGTTAATCGTGCTTATCATGCTGAGAGTTGTATCTACCATTTTTAGAATGGATTTAGCCTTTTCTTTGTTTGGAGTTATTTTTATTAAGTCCATGCTCTCAAATAACCTTTTAATATAACTCCATTGACAAGGTTATTTTTGAGCTCTTTGCTAAGTTTTCCGAAAGACTTACGGCTAAGGATGTGGATTTTTCGGTTTAGCAGCTTTTCATATTTAATTAATTCGAAGTTTATTGTGTCGCACTGTAAAAATAAATCAATATCACTTTCTAGTGTGTCTTCCCCTCTGGATGCAGAACCGAACAGGATTATTACATCTGGCAGGTATTTGGTGCAGAGATATTCTATCAAACCAGATTCTTCTATTTTTTTGATATTGTCCAGTTTTTTCAGGAATTTGAAATAATCACTGTTTCTATTTGCGCTGTATACGGGATAATTACGTTCTGTTTGTTTGATTATTAAGTTGTTTTTCAGCAAGTCGTGCAAAAAATTCTTTATTGAGGTAGGGGCCAACTGGATTTTTCTGCTTAACTCTCTCAATTGGAAAGGTGAGATCGGATCGTTAAAGAATACCTGCAAAAGTTTTGTTCTATTATCTGGCATGTGATAATATTATTACGATTGTTATAAAAATGTTACGATTTATATTTATTTTCTATATGGAAAAATAATCAGATTCTGCCGTAATAAATTGCCCAAGATTTTAAAAAGGCCTGAATAATATATTCGCTATGCACAAGCAAATAATAGAATATTGTGTTCTTGCTTTTCTAATCCTCGCGCCTGTGTTTGCGCTGACAAGCCAGCCGGCGCAGTATAGATTAGATCGAATAGATGATTATCTTCACTTTCCAACAAGATGGCATGACTTTACGCCCGGAGACAGGGAAGCAATAGCTGAAGTAAGAAACCTGCTCCTAAAAAATGCAGGAGAGGAATTCTACGACCAGAATGGAATGACGTGCTACGGCAACATATTCATGGAACGGGAACGCGAGCTCTTCACTTACTTAGAACAATTAGCGTGCCTTCCGTACGGCACATTCGGACTATATTACGAGCCTATGATAAGAACATGCGATGAAAACCTAAGAAAAGACACGCTTGAACTAATCAACAGCACAATACAGACAGATGTGGAGTTTTTTGAGTTCACAGCAGACAACTACGGCTGTGTAATCGCGCCGCAGGACCTTTTCAATTATGGAGACAGTGTAGCAGAATGCATATGCATGAGATAAAAGAAATTGCCAAAGCATGGTTCGCAGTGTCAATAATGTTTGCGATAGCATTCGGCGGCGGATTGTCGCTTGCAGCACTAGTCGGCCTGCCAATATTCCTTGTAACAGCAGGGCTCGGGTTTGTAGTGCATGAATTATCACATAAATATGTTGCACAAAAGCTCAAGTGCTGGGCAGAATTCAGGGCAAGTAACCAGATGCTGCTTTTAGGAATAATATTCAGCTTCTTCGGATTTGTACTCGCAGCGCCCGGAGGAGTATTTATCAAAGGCGGGCCAAGACACAGCGGAAAGATCGCAGCAGCAGGGCCAATATCGAATGTGA
>JAHWHO010000130.1 GCA_019323255.1 Candidatus Woesearchaeota archaeon | reverse complement strand
CAATTCATTGAGTATTTGGATCAGCATTCTGACAGGATCCAGTATGTTATGCTCGATAACTGCGGCGGCGGCCTTATTTGTGCTGATGATTATTGCAAGAATCTCACTGCCCAAATTATCCAAAAGCTTGATTCTGGATTCAGAAAGGTTTTTGATAAGCAGGAAGGCCGTTGCTGGTATGGCATCTGGACTACTTAACTTTAATCAGGTCGCCTATTGTGAGCGGCCCGCTTTTGTCTTTTGCCATCTTTACAGGGGTTGCTTCTTCCTCACCTATGAGTTTTATTCCCAGTATTTTCTCAAATCTTTTTGCTTTCTCTATTGTGGGCTTGAATGTCTCGTTCTCTATTTTCTGTATTATGCTTTCTTTTTCATTGAGCATCGCTGCGAATTCTTTCTGCGTAAGCCCCTTTCGCTCTCTTGCATCCCTGATTTTTTTCCCGAAGCCGCTTATCAGAATTTCAATAGTTTCAGTTGCGGGCATTGTCCTTTTCGCGAATCTTGATTGCGGCCTGGACATTAGTTTTCCCATTTTTGCACAGCTTGCGCAAACATTGAGTTCTGTACCTTCAACTATTGCTCTGCAAAGTTGTGTGTCCTTTCCGCAAAGATCGCATGGCATACTCTGAGTCATTTTTCTGCCGATATAAATTTTTTGTGCAGGTTTTATTAACTACCAGGGACTACTCTCAAATGGTCACTTTTATTTTTAAATCAGGTTCTCTTTGTGCAGTTTATGGTAGATGAGTTTCTAGAGGGGGATCATGAGACTCGCCTTTCTAGGTCTGAGATAAGGTCCTTGATGCTTAAGGCAGGCTGGCCTTCAGATCTTGTCCAGAAGTATCTCTCTAAGGCAAAGCCTGTTGAGGGTGCGATTATTCAGGTTCATGGTATTTCTAAGGCATTCAATGGCAGGAACGTGCTTGAATCTGTGGATTTTGATGTTAACAGGGGAGAGATATTCGGAATTATCGGCATGAGTGGCGCTGGCAAGACTACTTTGCTGAATCTGCTTGTTGGGTTTCTTCGGCCTGACCAGGGTGATGTCCTTTTTACGCTTCCTAGCGGCTCAGTTATAAGCACGGTAAAGCAGCCTGATTTTGTGAACAAGTTTTTCGGGTTCAGTACGCAGACTCCGAGTTTTTACTCAAAGCTTACAGTGCTTGAGAATCTTGAATATTTTGGAACGCTTGCAGGAATTCCTGAACGAAAGCTTAGGGCAAGGGCAAAGCAGTTATTGGGTCTTGTCCAGTTATCGTCTGCTCAGGATATTGCTGCAGAGGCATTGTCGGGCGGCATGCAGAAAAGGCTTGATATTGCGTGTGCTCTGATCAATGAGCCTCTTGTGCTGATTCTTGATGAGCCTACTGCTGATCTTGATCCTGTTATGCGCAAGCAGCTTTGGCAGCTTATCAGGGACATAAATGAGTCCGGCACTACTGTGGTTTTGGCTTCGCATTTTCTGGCAGAGATCGAGATGCTCTGCGATAGGATTGGTATTGTCCAGAATCACACTATTGTTGAGATTGGAACTGCTGACCAGTTGAGGTCTATTTATTCGCGGAATTTTGAACTACGGCTGGAGTCAGAGTCGCATGATTACAATTCTTTGGTGAGTGCATTGAAAGGAAAGCCTGCATTGTTTTCGAAAACAAAAGTCGACAATGATGAGCTGATTGTAGAAACTGCTTTTCCTGAGAAAATCCTGCCTTTCGTGTCCGGCTTTATCTCTAAGGAGAACAATTTGCGGAGCCTTAGCATTGCAAGGCCGTCTCTTGGCAAGGTGTTTGAGACTTTGGTGAAGAAATGAACTGGAAGATACTGCGTGCATTGGTTGCGAAGAATCTTAGGCTTTTGATTAGGTCAAAGGCTTCAAGCCTGGTGATAGTTCTAGGGCCATTGCTTCTTATTTTCCTTGCAGGCATTGCTTTTGACAATACATCTACTTATTCATTGAAGCTCGGGGTTTATGCGCCGAGATATACTGAATCTGTGGAGTCGATCTACGATATGCTTACTGAGAAGTTTAATGTCAGGGAGTTTAATAGCGAGCAGGAATGTTCTGATGCGATTAAGTCTAATTCGATTCATGCCTGCGTGCTTTTTTCCGGGAATTTCACGATAGGGAATGCGGGCGAGAATGAGATTACTTTTGTTACTGATTATTCGCGCGTGAATATTGTTGGTACGATCATGTCTGTAGTTGGTGAGCAGGTCAGCGAAGGCATCGGGGATATTAGCGAAGGTCTTACCAAGACTTTGCTTGATGCGATTGAATTTACGAATGATCGTCTTGCAAAGCAGAGGGCTACGCTTGTAGCCTTGACAACCGAGAACCAGATCATTAGTGAGAGCGCGCAGGGTCTTAGCGCAGATCTGAGTGATATTGATCTTTCATTCAGGGCGTCTGATTTTGCGACGTCAAATATTACCTCTTCTAAGAAAAAGATCCAGCATTGGGTGATGAATGCATTTGATATTGCTGAAACTTCTTTGAAGAAAGCATCGGGCTTTATCAGTGATGCGGACAAGGCTGCGGGTGACAGTGAGTCTATTCAGAATTCATTGGAGAGTTCTGTCGGCAAGATTGCCGCGCTCAAGGAAAATCTTGCGACGAGCAAGGACCTTGCCGCGACGAATTTTGAGCAGTTTGATGCGGATCTTGAGGCGCTCACGCAGGAGCTTTCTGAAACCAAGGCGCGCTTCGAGGATGCGGATGAATCGCGTGAGCTGAGCGTCAGGGTTATTGATGCAGTTGTTGCTTTGCTCGACAAGAGCCTGATTAACATGCTTGAAGTCCAGCACACGCTTAATGAGATTGATAACAAGCTGAACTCTATTCCTGTTACTGAAGCAAGTGCTGTTGTCCAGCCTGTTGTGACAAATATCCGTCCTGTTGTTGCGGAATCGTCTTATTTGAACTATATTTTCCCGTCCTTGATTATTCTCGTCTTGATGTTTACTGCATTAATACTTTCTCCGACGCTTGTTTTGCTTGAGCGTCATAGTCCTGCTTTCTTCCGTTCTGTAATGTCGCCTGTTAATTATGCGATGTTTTTTGTGTCTACTGCAGTTACGTCTTTTATCATAATAGGAATTCAGCTGCTGATTATTCTTGCGATTGCGAGTGTTGTTTTCTCAGCGCAGGTTCTCTCAGGTCTTCTTCTCGCATTGTTCGTCTCGATTTTCATTTGCCTTATGTTCGTATTCTTGGGAATGCTTCTCGGTTACTTGTTCAAGAGCGAGGAGACCGCGATGCTTGCAGGCATAAGTCTTGGCGCAATTCTGTTGTTCCTTAGCGGCCTGATTGTCCCGCTTGAGGGCATGCCGGGCTTCTTCCAGACGGTTGCATCCTTTAGCCCGTTTGTTGTATCTGCGGATCTTTTGCGGGGCATATTCGTTCTTGGCGATTTTGCATGGGGCAGCTTCCTGCTTTTGATCTTTTACACACTGCTTTTTGGTGTCGTTTCATTTGTCGCATTCGCCAAGTCCAGACAGCGTCTTAAGAGGCTTGTGAGTGATTTTTCAAAGGCGCGCCAAAAGTTATTTAAACGCACTAAGTGAATGCCAGTCTATGATATATCTGCATAATACGCTTACCCGGAAGAAGGAAGTCTTTAGGCCTATTGAGAAAGACAAAGTAAAGATTTATTGCTGCGGGCCGACTGTTTATGATTTTGCACATATCGGTAATCTGCGTAAGTACATTTGTGATGACTTGCTTAAGCGCATGTTTCTATACAATAATTATTCTGTGACGCATGTTGTTAATATTACTGATGTTGGCCATCTTACTTCTGATGCTGACGAGGGCGAGGATAAGCTGATGAAGGCGATTAAGAGGGAGAAGCTTCCTGTTTCTGCAGAGTCTATGCTTCTTATTGCTAAGAAATACACTGATGCGTTCAAGAAAGACATTCATGCTTTGAACATTCTTGACCCTGATCATTGGCCTAAGGCCACTGAGCATATTGCTGATATGATCAATGTTATTGAGAAGATTGAGAAGCATGGTGCAGCATATAAGACGAGCACAGCTTTGATGTTCGACATAAGCAAGTATCCTTCTTATGCAGAGTTAGGCAAGCTGGATTTGGAGTCTCAGAAGGCCGGCGCCCGCGAGGAAGTTGTCAAGGATGTGGAGAAGCGCAATCCTCAGGACTTTGCGTTGTGGTTTTTCGGCAAGCAGAGTCATGTTATGCAGTGGGACTCTCCATGGGGGCGCGGATTTCCAGGATGGCACATAGAGTGTTCTGCAATGGCCTCAAAACTTCTTGGCGAGCATTTTGATATTCATACGGGCGGTGTTGACCATATTCCTGTGCACCATACTAATGAGCGTGCGCAGTCAGAAGTTGCTTTCGGCCATAAGTGGGTTAATTATTGGGTTCATGACGAATTCTTGACGATTAATAAGGATAAGATGGCCAAGTCTGCAGGTACTTTTCTTACATTGAAGGATGTAACAGAGAAAGGCTATGATCCTTTGGTTTTTCGTTATTTCTGCTTGACCGCCCATTATCGTTCTCATTTGAACTTTAGCTGGGAGGCTATGGATTCTGCGAAGAACAGTTATGATAATATGAAAAATCGCGTGCTTGAGCTTAAGGATAATCCGGGTGAGACGGGCATCGAGTCTGAATATGCAGATCAGTTTTTGAAAGCGATTAATGATGATGTGAATATTCCTGTTGCATTGAGTATTGCTTGGGCCGTGCTGAAGGAGTCTGATTTGGGAAACAGTGAGAAACTTAATCTGGTTCTTGATTTCGACAAAGTATTAGGCCTTAAGCTTGATGAAGTTAAGCGTGAAGAGCTTCCTGCGGATCTTATGAAGCTTGTCAAAGAACGCGACGAAGCAAGGAAGAGCAAGGATTGGAAGAAGTCTGACGAGCTTCGCGATTTGCTGAAAGAAAAGGGAGTTATTATCGAGGATACTGCTGATGGCACAAAGTGGAAAAGAATTCTTTGAGAAGCGGTATCAGGCCATAGGCGGCAAGATTGTTGATGTTAAGCTTGATCCGTGCATTCGCATTAATACTCTGAAAGAATCAAATGTTGCAGCGCGTTTGAAAGAGCTTGGAGTTGAGCTTTCGCCTGTTAAGTTTCTGAAGAACGCATACTATGTGAAGAAGTCGCCTTTCTCTGTTGGTGCGATTACCGAGCATTTGCTTGGCTATTATTATATACAGTCTGCTGCCGCTCAGCTTCCGGCTGTTATTCTTGATCCTAAGCCTAAAGAGGATGTGCTTGACATGTGTTCTGCGCCTGGCGGGAAACTGACTCAGATGGCGGCATTGATGGGGAATAAAGGCAGGCTGTTTGCATACGAGCTGAAGAAAGAGCGGATTGTTTCTTTGATTACTAATCTTGAGCGCTGTGGCGTTAAGAACTGCGTTGCTTTCGCAAGTGATGCATCCGGTGTCAGGAAACTAAAACTCAAGTTTGATAAGATTCTGCTTGATGCGCCCTGCTCAGGCAATTATGTTTCTGATCCTAAATGGTTTACCCACAGGACTCTCGACGGTATTAAGCGCAGCGCGGCTATCCAGAAGCGTTTGCTAAGAATTGCTGTTGAAGTGTTGAAGCCAGGCGGTACTTTGGTCTATAGTACCTGCAGTCTTGATCCTTTGGAGAACGAGGATAATATTAACTGGGCTTTGGACAATTTGCCTGTTGATGTGGAAGATACGGGTCTTAAGATTGGCGATGATGCTAACAAATGCCGCCGCTTCTGGCCGCATAAGACGAATACGGAGGGCTTTTTCATTGCAAAGCTAAGAAAGAATGGATAAAGTTACAGAATATTTGAAGAAGTTTGGAATAAAGTCTTACGACAACAAAATCAGTCGTGTAGATAATTCATTCTATGTTATTCCAGAGAATCTTGAACCGTTTCTTAAGTACCGTCCTGTTTACATTGGCAATAAGCTCGGCTTCATGCGCGGCGATAATTTCATCCCAAGCGTTGAGTTGCTGCAGTGGATGGCTAAGCGTTCTTCTCAAACTAAGACTTTAATGCCTGATCATGAATGGAAATTTATCTGCGGCAATAACATTAGATTGTCGGAATTAGAGGGTGAGTTCAAAGAGGGCCAGTGGCTTCTTATCCTTAATCTCCATCAGGAATGCATCGGCGTCGCAGAAGTCTCAGATAAGTACTTGAAACGTTTATTCGATATTGGCGATCTGCTAAGAAGGGAAAGGAAGGGTAAGAAGGCCCGCAACGATTAACTTTTTAAACCCTTTCTTCTCGCTCCGTCTGTATGGATAAAAAGCGCTATGACTGTAAGGAGGCAGAGCCCAGGATCCTGAAGTTCTGGGAAGATAAGGGTATTTTTAAGTTCAATCCTGAAGCTAAAGGCCCTATTTATAGTGTTGATACTCCTCCGCCTACAGTCTCCGGCAAGATGCATATAGGGCATGCGTTTCAATACACTCAGTTTGATATTATCGCACGATACAAGCGCCTGAAAGGCTTCAATGTGTTCATGCCCTTTGGCACTGATAATAATGGCCTTCCAACTGAGCGTTTGGTTGAAAAACTAAAGGGTGTTAAGGCTTCAAAGATGGGCCGCCAGGAGTTTATCGACCTTTGCAACAAGACTGTTAATGAGATTCTTCCTGACTTTGTTCAGGGTTGGAAGAATATTGGCATGAGCTGCGATTTCTCCTTGTGCTATTCTACTATCGACGATGACTGCAGGAAGCGTTCTCAGTGGTCTTTCTTAGACTTAGTGAAAAAAGGTCGCTGTTACAGGAAAGAAGCTCCTAGCTTGTGGTGTCCTAACTGTGCTACTGCTGTCGCGCAGGTTGACTGCAAGGATGAAGAGAAAGATTCAACTTTTAATGATATTATTTTCAAGATCAATGGCAAGGACGTTGTCATTGCGACGACGCGTCCAGAACTTTTGCCTGCTTGCGTTGCTGTTTTTTACCATCCTTCTGATGACCGTTACAAGAATCTGAAGGGAAAGAAAGCAGTTGTTCCTTTGTTCAATTATGAAGTTCCCGTTCTGTCTGATGAGCGTGTTGATCCAAGCAAGGGCACAGGAATAGTAATGTGCTGCACTTTTGGCGACAAGAACGATGCGGAATGGTTTAAGGCTTATGATCTGCCGCTTAGGATTGCAATTGATAAGCAGGGCTTGATGACGACGCTTTGCGGCGATTACGAGGGTTTGAAAATCCACGACGCAAGGAAGGACATGCTGAAAGACCTGAAGGCTAAGGGTTTGCTCGTCGGCCAGAAGCAGATCAAGCACGATGTTAAGGTGCATGAGCGCTGCAATTGCGAGATTGAGATTATTAACACAAAGCAGTGGTTCATTAAGTATCTTGATTTGAAGGATGAGATGATCAAGTGGGGGCACGAGCCCAAGTGGTTCCCTGAGCACATGGTCCATCGTTATGATAACTGGGTTAATGGTTTGCAGTGGGACTGGCTTATCTCAAGACAGCGTTTTTTTGGCATTTCATTTCCTGTTTGGTACTGTGAGAAATGTGACACGCCAATTTTTGCGGAAGAATCTCAGCTTCCTGTTGATCCTCAGATTGCTAAGCCTGTTAAGAAATGCAAGTGCGGTTCAACTAAGTTTATTCCAGAGAGGGATGTTCAGGATACTTGGCCTACGAGCGCATTAACTCCTCAGCACGCGATTGGTCTTGTCGATAAGAAGTACCATAAAAAATTGTTCCCGATGAGCCTAAGGCCCCAGGGGCAGGATATTATCACGTTCTGGCTTTTCAACACGACTGTTAAGAGCCATTTGCATTTCAACAAGAATCCCTGGGCAGATGTAATGATCTCAGGTTTTGTTAATGATCCTTACGGCGAAAAAATGTCCAAGAGCAAGGGCAATATTGTCGAGCCCGAGCACATTTTGAATAAATACAGTGCTGACGCAATGCGTTACTGGGCAGCTTCAAGCAAGCTTGGCGACGATGTTTCTTATCAGGAGAAGGATGTTGTTGCAGGCGATAAATTAGTCACAAAGCTCTGGAATGCTACAAAGTTTGTTTTCATGCATTTGAAAAACTTGAAGCTTCCTGAACCAACTGAGACTATCGACAAATGGATTATTGCAAAGCTCTCAAACACAATCACAGAAGCAGAACAATTGCTCGACAATTACGAATATGCAAGAGCTAAGCTAACTATCGATAATTTCTTCTGGCAGGATTTCTGCGACAATTATCTTGAACTCGTAAAACTGAGATTGTATGAGTCAAAGGACGAGAAGAAAAAGGCAAGTGCGCAGTCCGCTCTTTACACGTGCATTTCAGCAATACTTAGGTTGTATGCATCTTACATTCCATTCATTACAGAAGAACTGTACCAGATCTATTTGATAGGCCATGAAAAACACAACAGCATTCACAATTCAGGATGGCCGAAAGCAAAAAAGATTGACGAGCATGCTGTAACCATCGGCGATGCTGCTGTCGCAATCCTTGCAGCTGTGCGAAGAAAGAAATCTGAAGCAAAGCTTAGCATGAAAGCGCCGGTCAAGCTCTTGAGAATCCAGACTGCTTTGAACCTTGAGCCAATTCTTGACGATCTCAAAGCAACAACGAGCGCAGAGAAAATAGAATTCGGCGACGGCGAGGAAGAGATTGGAAAAGATTTATTTGTAAAAATAGAGCTCTAAAACTCCACATGCTTGTTTCTTATCTTCATTTGCATGTCATAGTAGCTGTCTTTGTTCATTTTTGAGCTTCTTATTGTCTCTTTTATTCTGTTCAGAAATCGGGCCATCTGGTCCATTATTTTGTCTTCTTCCTGCGTGTACTGCAAAACTACATGCCCCGCTAAAGGATGGTCTTCAAGATCTAGTTGGCTGTGTCTCTGTTTCAGCTTTTCCCTTATCTCTCTAAACCAGGCATCCACCTGTGCAGAAGCATCCTTTATATCTTCCTGCCTCTCAAATGCCTTGTCCGCACCGTCATTCAGCAGGATTCTTATCTTGTACTCCTCTAGCTGCGGAAAATAGTCCGTAACCTCAATTTTTTTAAACGTGATTGGTATAGTTTTCATAATATACAATGCAAGTTAGGTAAGCTTAATATATTTTTTCGTTTCCAGGCATATTATGTGGGTTAATCGTTTTGTTCCGGAATCTAGTGTGGATATTCCTCAGCCTGTTTCAAAGATTAAGGACTATATCTCTTCTTATTCAAAGCAGAAAAAGAAGGCTTTGCTGCTTCATGGTCCTCCTGGCTCGTGTAAGACTTCTTCTGTTCATGCGCTTGCGAAAGAGATGAATCTTGAGCTTGTTGAGATTAATGCTTCTGATTACAGGACCGCGGAGGGGATTAATTCGAGGCTTGGCAATGCTGTTAAGCAGATGTCTTTGTTCTCTCAGAACAAGCTGATTTTCGTGGACGAGGCAGATGGGGTCTCAGGAAGGAAAGATCGCGGCGGCGTGAAAGCTATTGTTGATATTATTGCAAGCTCGACCTTCCCTGTAGTTATTGCCGCTAATGATGCTTATGACGACAAGCTCAAATCTTTGCAGAAGAAGTGTGAGCTTCTTGAATTTCCTCCAGTATCTACAGCAGGTGTTGTCACCGTGTTAAAGTCTGTTTTCTCTCAGGCAGGCATTGATGTTGATGAAAAAGTCATTAAGTCTATCGCCAGGCGTTCTGGGGGAGATCTAAGAGGCGCAATAATTGATTCTCAGATTCTCGCTCACGAAGATAATCTTACTTCAGAAGGTGTGAGTTCTTTGAGCGACAGGGAGCACAGCGAGAGTATTATTAATGCTCTGATGGTTATATTGAAGACCACAGATCCTTCTATGGCCATTTCTGCATTTGACAGTGTGAGCGGCGATTTTGACGAGTATTTGCTCTGGCTTGATGAGAATGTTCCGAAGGAATACTCCGGAGCAGATCTCGCACGCGCATATGATAAGATCAGCCGTGCTGATGTTTTTCGCGGCCGTATTCGCAGGTGGCAGTACTGGGGCTACTTGAGGTACATTAATGCGCTTCTGACTGCAGGCATAGCTGTCTCAAAAGACCAGAAAAAGCCGGGGATTACACAATACAAGCGCAATTCAAGACTTCTAAAAATCTGGATGGCGAACAGGAAATATGCAAAGAGGAAATCTATTGCAGGAAAGCTTGGCGATTACTGCCATTGTTCTTCCAAAAAAGCTTTGCAGTTCCTTCCTATGCTTAAGCCTGCGATTGACGAAACGATGGCTGCAGAACTAAATCTTGATGATGAAGAGCTTGGCTGGCTAAATAAGTAATCTTTTTATAGTCTCATTTTTCCCGTTCTCGCATGACAACCTATGAGGAGATAGTTAATCTCGCTCTGAGGAGGGGTCTTTTCTTTCCGGCAAGCGAGATTTATCAGAATAATGCGCCTGCTGGCTTCTACGATTTCGGTCCATTTGGTGCAACCATCAGAAGGAAGATCATTGATGTCTGGCGCAAGACTTTTGTCCACGCAGAAGATATGCTGGAGATTGATGGCGCAGTAATTCTTCCTGAGCCCGTTTTCAAAGCATCAGGCCATTTGGAGGATTTTAATGATCCTATGGCGCAGTGCAGGAAGTGCAATACTATTTTTCGTGCAGATCAGTTGGTTGAGGAAAAGGGCAAGAAGGTTAATGAAGGCACTCCGATTGAAGAGCTTACTAAATATATTCATGATCTGAAAATTAAGTGTCCTAAGTGCGGCGGCGATTTGATGGATGTTCGCCAGTTCAATCTTATGGTTAAGGCGATAGTTGGTAGTGGAAGTCTTCCATGCTATTTGCGCCCTGAATCCTGCCAGTCTATATTTACGGCATGGCATCGTCTTATGAATACTTGTCGTGTTAAGCTTCCTAAGGGCATTGCACAGGTAGGCAAGGCTTTCCGTAATGAGATTTCTCCAAGGCAAACCTTGCTTAGACAAGTCGAATTCTACCAGATGGAAGCAGAAATATTCTT
>JAHWHO010000129.1 GCA_019323255.1 Candidatus Woesearchaeota archaeon | reverse complement strand
GGAGCAGTTACCCTGATCGACCGGATAAGAGATTTCTTAATACAGCCTGTTCGTGAAAGAACGGACTTCACAGAAACCATCGACCAATTAATAGGTATTACCAGGACATGGAATGAATTGTTGACGTCGCAATCGCAATAAAGGAGAGTCCGGAATAGCAGAAGTAATCGGCAGGAAGACAAATGAAACGTTTCGTATGGCGATTGCAGCGAGTACTTGACATAAAGGAAAAACAGGAGCAAAAGGCCAAAGCCGAATTGATGGAACTAACCGAAAAGTTAGCTGCAGCACGCGGCGAATTGCTGACACGACAGAAGATATTAGAGCAAATAATAAGCGAATTGACCAGTAAGAATCCAGGTAAAAGATTAGGCGAACAGGAATTCTTTCTGAAACATTCGGCGGCAAGCAATGATGCAATAAAACGAATCAGAAATAAAATAACAGAACTTGAATCGCAACAAAAAGCAAAAGTCGTCGAAGTGTTGGATCTGAGAAAATTCAAGGAAGGTTTGAAACGGCTGAGAACGGAAGCAAAAGCAGAATTCATAAAGGAACAGGAAAAGCTTCAGCAAAAAGATTTGGACGAAAGAGCTGGAGTCTCGTTTGTTCGAAAAGCGAGGATTTAGGAGAAAGCCAGTGATTAAAAAAATACTAATAATGGTGGTTGTGGGATTAGTAAGCTTCGCCGGGGCGTTCGTTGTTGCCTGGCTGAACAGTCCGCTTCCGACAGCCGATCCTAATACTTCACAGGTGCCGGCATTAGCCGGCGACAAATCTGAAACGGGGCTAATGAATATTCAGACCGGCACACTTGGTCTGCTTGACAAAACCTCCGGCTCGATGAAAAAGGCGATGACTGAGCAACAGCTCAAGAACCTTGTTCAGGAAGTCAGGGAAAAGATGCGTGAGTATGACAACAGGTTGCAGGCTATCGCCGTACAGGAACAGCGTCTTCAAGTGGCTCAGAATGTACTCAAAGAAGACATTGAAAATCTGAACAATCTTAGAATCGAGCTGGCCTCAACTGTAGCCAATCTTAAAAATGAGCGGGATAAGCTGCTTAAGAGCAGGCTGGAAATAACTCAGACTGAACAAGCCAACCTCGTGACAATAGCAGCTACTTACGACAAAATGGATTCGAGCAGCGCAAGTAAAATATTGACCAGCATGTGCAAGGCTGCGAGTACTACCGAGAAAGAGGGATCCGAAATCGGCAAATCAATTAGCAGCTTCGATGATGCAGTAAAAATACTGCATTATATGACCGAAAGGCCTAAAGCCAAACTGCTCGCGGAACTGGCAACATCTGAGCCGGCTCTGGCGGCAGTCCTTTCTCAAAGATTGAAACAGATAGTCGAAGGAACGTAACGGCATGGACATTGCGACTATTATAGGTGTAATTCTCGGCTTCACTGTAGTCGTAGGTGCAATCGTCGTGGGCGGCGGTTGGCAATCATTCTTTCATATTCCTTCCCTGGCGATAACCATTGGCGGCATGTTGTGCGCGACTCTCATACACTTTTCCCTGCCACAGTTTCTCAGCATATTCGCAGTCGTGAAAAAGACTATTGTCACCAAGATCCCGTCGCCGTCTGAATTGATACAGAACATGGTTAATTTCGCCACCATAAACAGACGCGACGGAGCATTGGCTCTCGAACAGGAGATACACAAAGTACAAGATTTGTTCTTTGTCAAAGGTCTGCAGATGCTGGTTGACGGTCAAGATCCAGAGGCAATAAGAGATCTTTTGACGCTGGAAATAGAGAACCTTCGGGATCGTCACGCAAACGGCAAGAAAATACTGGAATTTATGGGTGCAGCGGCCCCAGCATTTGGCATGATAGGCACTCTTATTGGATTAGTCCAGATGCTCAGGAATCTTTCCTCACCCGACCAAATCGGGGCTGGCATGGCAGTAGCCCTATTAATGACCTTTTATGGGGCATTTGCCGCCAATTTAATTTTTATCCCATTGGCCGGTAAGCTGGGAATCTACTCTAAGGCAGAGACAACCTCGATGGAAATGATCGTGGAGGGCATTTGCGCCATCGCCGATAGCGAAAATCCTACAGCAATCCGAGAGAAGATGCAGGCATTCATATCTCAGAGCAGAAGAGAACAAGTTAAGGCTAATATATGACGCTGCGAGCAAAGAAACAGCCTGAACTCGAGGAAGAACCCGGCGCGCCGGAATGGATGGTTACTTTCAGCGATTGCATGACCCTTCTATTGACGTTTTTTGTGTTACTCTTGAGCTTCTCATCGTTCGACGACAAGATATTCTATCAGTTAAAATCCATATACTCTGGTAGTTTTACAGCCATCATCCCTGTATCTACACGTAATAGAGATGCTTTGTTAAATACTCCACCAATTATACACGAAATTATACCAGAAAAAGGCAGTGAGAAAGAAACTAATATTTTTGATGACACAGAAGGCTTGATGAAATACACTGGAATAGTTGACCTACATATGGGTTTGTCTTTCGTTATTCCATCAAAGAAAGTCTTCTGGGGGCAGGGTATAACCATTTCGACTGAAGGGCGGTATATAATGGACAAAATCCGCTCATTTCTTAGAAAATCTCAAACCCGAGTCGTCATAAGTGAATACGGCCCGAATGGCAAGCTAAGCAGCGAATACTACGGTTTGCCACGTGCGTGGGCAGTCATGGAATATATCACAACAGAGCGGAATATAGAAAAAAATCGCTTTAGTATTTCGCCGTCAAGCAGTCTTGAACAGAATATTCCAAGCCAGACCAAACTCGGCTCGACAGCCCCGCAATCCGAACGAACCGTCGAAATCGTCCTTTTAGAACGGAGCATCTATAATTGAGACCCAAGCGTCAGACAATGGAGGAAGGAGGTCCAAAAGTACCGGGTTACATCGTTACCTTCTCAGATATGGTCACGCTACTTTTGACTTTCTTTGTAATGCTGCTAAGCCTGGCCCGTAATCAGGACCCGGAACTTTTCGCAAAAGGCAGAAATTCCTTTGTGCAATCCTTAAGATATGCAGGACTCGGAATCCTAATACATCAAGGAGGTGAACCACTACTTGGAGATCTTAAGATAAAACACTCTATAGCTAAACCAGAAGAGGCAACAGAATTTAGAACTATCGATGCAAGAGTTGAAGAGGCACGACGAACGCTCGACGAACTGAGAAAGCTCATAAAGATTGTGCCTCCTCAAACTATATCAAGAAAGACCAGTTTTTCCGTAGCGAGCGTTCATTTCTCACCGGGTCGGGC
>JAHWHO010000128.1 GCA_019323255.1 Candidatus Woesearchaeota archaeon | reverse complement strand
ATGTTAAACAACTATTCGAGTGCTTCTTTAACAAGAAATTCAGATTAAGCTATGATAGTCCTACCCAAATCAGGCTAAGAACTCAGTCAAAAGCCATATTCACCTATTTCAAAAATTACATCGATTACTTCCCACAACAGAAACATTGCACAGTGAAACTTAATAATGAGTTTCCAAAAGAATTTATCATAGGATTTCTAAGAGGTTTATTTGACACAGATGGCTGCTTATCATTTAGCAAACAAGAAAGAAGATTTCGTATATTCTACACAACCACATCCAAAGGTTTGGCAAATCAAGTGTGCATATATCTAAGAAAATTAGATATCGATTGCAATGTATATATTAAAGACAATAGTCATAAAGGAGAAAAAACGACTTACATAGTTAATATTCTTAAAGCGGGCACGCATACATTTATAAATGAAATCCGGCCATTCAAGGCCAGAAAGCTAGGGCTGGTAATTCAGTCTGGTAGAATGCCCGGTTGGCAAACACAAGTTATTTGACTGTGTCCTAATATCGGGTTGCCGCGGGTTCGAATCCCGCCCAGTCCACTACCTTTAAAAATAAACAGAGATTTCGGGGTATTTATGGGGGTTAAAGCAGTATTATTCGATTTTTGGGGGACGCTGATCGAAAACGGCACTTATAGTCCTCTTAAGCAAAGTTATGCAATTCTTCGCCTTAGGGTTCCTTTCGGTGAGTATGTTGAAAGATTTGAAAAGGCCCTGATGACTAAGAAGTTTGATGACCAGAAAGAGGGCTTCAAGGAAGTTTGTGATGAGTTCAATGTTCCTGCAAAACCATTCATCATAGACAAGCTTATCGGGGTCTGGAATAAGAACAAGCTTCTTGCTAAACCATTCCCGGATACTATTGCAGCTCTTGAGATGCTGAAGAACAAAGGCATTAAGGCTATTATTATCAGCAATGCGCCTCAGGACAGCGTTCAGCAGATTCTCGAGAAGTTTAATTTGGCAAAATACTTCGACTCGGTTTTTGTCAGCTCAGATTATGGCGAGCTGAAGGTCCAGGGGCTGTTTGATGTATTGCTTGACAAGACTGGCCTGAAGAAAGATGAGGTTGTCATGGTTGGCGACAGCCTGCAGAGCGATATCGCAGGCGCGGAGAAGCACGGAATTAAAGCCATTCTAATCGACAGGAAAGACCGCCAGGAGTACAAGAACAAGATCTCAAGGTTAACACAGTTAGAGGGGATATTATGAAAAAACCTTTAGTAAAATCAAGGGCTAAAGAGCGCAAGGGCAAGGGTTTCTCAGCCGGTGAGCTCGTCGAAGCTAAAGTAGAGTGGACTGAGCTTAACAGGATGGGCATCCGTGTGGACCCTCGAAGAAAAACAGTTATCCCAAAGAACATTGAAACATTGAAGGATATCAAGAAAGAATTGAAGCCCGTTAAAGAACAGCACAAAAAGCCGAAAAAGGTGCAAAGTGAGTGATTGCATCTTCTGCAAGATCGCGAAAGGGGAAATTCCCTGTCATAAGATTTACGAGGATGATGCTTTTCTTGCATTTCTGGACATCCGTCCACGGAATCCCGGCCATGTTTTGGTGATTCCGAAAAAGCATTACCGCTGGGTCTGGGATGTTGATAATGTGGGCGAGTATTTTGAATTCTGCAGAAAGATCGCATTGGCGCAGAAGAAAGCTTTTGACACTGATTTTATTGTTTCTCTTGTTATCGGGGAAGAAGTCCCACATGCTCATATCTGGCTTGTTCCTAGGTTCGAGAATGATGGCCATGGCGGGTCTATAGATCCCAAAAATGTTAAAAAATTCTCTGACGAGGAGATGAAAGAGTTTGCTGAGAAGATTAAGGCAAATTTGTAACGATACTTTTTTAAATCATTTCTTTGGACAAAACCAATGCGCCGGAGTAGCTCAGCCTGGTTTAGAGCGCCACACACTTGTTGGGCGAGGCTCATATCTACCGGGAGAAACGTGGAGGTCAGGGGTTCAGATCCCCTCTCCGGCATTTTTCATATTTCTTCAACTTCTCACCATGTTTCGGATTTGCAAAACCTACTAATTCAGAGAACTTCCGAGCATTTTGATAACCATTAATTTGTAAACGAAAAAGAGGCCAACCATTACTTCGGCCAAAGTTATTTATCTTCTTAGAAACATATATCCCACTTTTTATTTGAAATTGTGCGAGATAATCTTGGATCTGACATAATACGTTCTTATTAATTCCTTGGATTTCAACCCTAATATATGGACTCCCATTATTATTCGTTACAATAACTGAACCATCTGCAGCAAAATAGCCTGAAATTATCTTAGGAGTTAGACGTCTAAATCGGAAGTCGACTGGTTTCTTACCTATCGGCAAACCTTGATGAACAAATAACTCGAACAGATGCTTATCTGCAAAATTAATCTCGATTTTCCCATATTTAGGCCGGTCCTTAATTGGCACCCTTTTCCCTCTAATTTTCTCAAGATATTTTGATACTTTCTCAAAAAAACCATATTCCTGTCTATGTCCTGATATTGAAATGAAGTAACTTGAGGGCGCTACATAGCTAAGGCATCCATCACCAAAGATGAGTCCTGTCAAAAAATCCACCTCGTTAGTCATACTGATATCGAGATAAATATGTGATTTAAGTGCTGCGACCCTGAATGTCCAGTGAAAAACCTCTCGCCAAGCATCAAAAATCTTTAATATGCCAATATTCTCAACGTCACCATGAACGAATTCCAAAAGAGGATCCATAGCTTCACGAAAGAAAGGGACTGGGAGCAGTTTCACAATCCTAAAGACCTATTGCTTGGAATAGTTGAAGAGATTGGCGAGATGCGGAATGTTGTAAAGTGGGAGCAGAACCACGAGAAGCTGAAGCAAGTTATGTTCGACAATAAAGAAGAGCTCGAGGACAACATCGGCGACCTTTACTGGTTTCTCGCTCTCTTTGCCAATAGTGCAGGTATTAACATCGACGAGGCCATCGATAAGGTGATCAAAAAGAATGAGCTCAGATTTCCTGTGTCTGAAGTTAAATCAATGCATACAAATATTCATCTTGGCGGCAGGGATAAGCAGTACGAGGACTAATCTGGAAATTGTCTTCCTGCTATTGACGCCTGTACTGCGCGTTGCAGTCTTGCTTTAAGATCTACATTAATTGGTACAAATTGTGCTATAGTTCCAAAGTTTGCCGGAACGTCTGCGATTCTATGCTTCAGCACAGGAAAGTCGTTTCCCCATTTCGATTCTACCCAGCCGTTTTGGTAAAAGCCATGGTTCTGGACATTAATGTTTCCACGGCGTAAATACAGAATTATGTTCTTGCCTTTTCTGGGTGTTGAAAATCTTTTCTGTCGCCACAGAACTTCTGCTGTCGCTTCATTTGCGAGCCCAACCAGTTCTTTCAGCACATATCCCCCACAGTCATATGTGCCGTCATCTTTTACTATTGTTATGCCAAGGTTTGTTAATCCCTTTAAATCACCCTTTTCCTCGAGCTGCTGGATCTTTATCCTCCTTTCGTTTTCTGGCAGTTCCATGTTCTTACTCTTAACAACAAACTTTATAAACCTTGTCCGGAGTGGATTTCTCATGCCGCGATCGCATAATCTGGTATTGCGTCGGTCTTGAAACATCCGAACTGGTGAGGATGTCGCGAAAAGCGAGCTTTTCGAGAAAACCGATTTCCAAAAGGATACCAAAAATTACTGGAGCCACCGTCGCATAATCTGGTATTGCGTCGGTCTTGAAAACCGATTTCCGAAAGGATATCCCGGTTCAAATCCGGGCGGTGGCGTAATTTTTGGTACCGAAAAAGCCAATTTGGCTTTTTCTTGTATCCCGGTTCAAATCCGGGTCGCGGCGTTGAAAATTTGTCCAAAGTGCGGAAGTACGAACATTACAATCCCTCCTGCAGGGCTTGACTTAAAACTCACAGTTCCTGACTACTGTAAAGACTGCGGGTTTATGGGCCGGTTTCCTGAAACTCAAGAGGTTAAGGAGTTCAGGAAGAATTTAAATACTCAAAATTCTAAGCATTAACATTGAACAAAACGATTAAACTGCTGATGTTTTCTGATATTTTTGTACTTACGGGTTTTGGTCTCGTCCAGCCGATCCTTGCCATTTTTATCAAGGAGCAGCTGATTGGTGGCACTATTCTTGCTGCGGGTATTGCAACAACTATTTTCTGGATTACAAAGTGTGTTATCCAGCTCCCTTTCTCGCGCTATGTTGATTCTCATGATGACAAGCTGAAATGGCTTATTATTGGCACGTTTTTTGTTGCTACTGTACCTTTCGTTTACATTTTTACAAGGCATGTTTACATGATTTATGCTGCTCAGTTCCTTTATGGAATTGGCGCAGGCCTTGCGTACCCTTGCTGGCTAGGCTTATGGAGCACGCATCTTGATAAGAATCATGAGAGCTTTGAGTGGAGTTTGTATTCTACACTTACTGGCGTTGGTACTGCCGCTACAGCTGCTATCGGGGCAGGTATCGCTGAATTCGTAGGCTTTAATTTCACATTCGGCCTTGTGGGCATTATGGCTCTTGCTGGCTGTTTTATATTGTTCAGCTTGCAAGTTAAAGATAATAGGAAGCGAACGATGATAACTCAATACCAGAAACGAAGGAAACTAGTTAATTACCATCATTAACCAACACATTAATAATACTTTCCTGCTTCTAATTCGCTATGATATGGCAGGACTATGTTGTTTCAATAAGCATGTTTGCTTTTGCATATGCTTTAATTCCGCAGGTTATCAAAGGCTTTAAAGTGAAGAAGCCGCTTATTACTCTGCAGACGGCAGTGATCAACTGGGCTGTTGCATGGATTCTTGCTTTTTCATTCTTTACTCTTGGATTGGTCCTTACAACTATCATGAATTTGATCGTCGGCACGCTTTGGGCGGTACTGTTCTTCCAGAATTTGAAATATACAAAATAATTATTCTCTTAGCTTGTTCTCATGCAGCCTTAGAAACTCAGGCCATTGTGAATGGCACTTCTCAGGATAGTTATCGAGTGTAAACCACTGCACATCTGCTTGTCTCTCGGGCTCGCCAGTTCCTGCTTTTTCAGGATCAACTTCCACTTTAAAGTCGAGCGCGACCCAATGCGTTTTCTCGCCCTCATGAACCCTGTGAACATCCCTGAAGCCGAGGAACTCTATTTTCCTGCAGTCTGTGCAGTATTCTTCTTTTATCTCGCGCCTTACTGCTTCTTCTACACGCTCGCCAAATCTCAGTCCTCCGCCGCCAATGTCCCAGCAATGCCAGTCATCCCTGCACTTCTCTGATCGTTTGCCCATCAGGAATTTCCCATTGCCGTCATGGCAGAAGAATACTATGCATACTCCTGTAAAATCGACTCCTTTTTTCATATTCAGCTGGCTTACTGCATCATTTATTAATTTTTGGCAAAAATAATATATATATATATCATCGAGCGAGATAAAACTTCTTTTGCTTATAATTCTCAAGAACTTTTGCGCTCGGGAAATATATTGGATCTGGCAATGCATCTAAATCGAACCAGTTCCATTCGGTTATTTTATCTGGTTCCATGACTTTTGGCTCGCCTTCAAAATCGTCAGAAAACAGGCCGATTGTGACAAAATGCGCCGTTTCAACGGCATCATTATTGACGCAAATAACCTTGACTGTATTCAGCTTAATTCCTGTTTCTTCCATAGTTTCTCTTCTAGCGCCTTCTTCAAACGTTTCGCCGAAGTTCAGTTTTCCTCCAGGCATAGTCCATGTCCCTGCACCTTTCAACAAGCTGCCTGCTTTTTCCGGGTCTTCATGTCTTCGCCCTAACAGGACTTTGTTGCCCTTTAGCATCATCACGCCGCAACCCACACCTATTTTCTCCATAGTGCTTTAACAATTCCCAAATTTAAATTTTTTTCGGGAAACCTTAAAAACCCTTAGTTTCTAACATATATTATGAAAAAAGAGACGCTTGTTTTTGTAGGCGTGTTATTGGGCATTGCGATTGTCATTGCTATGGCCGGCCCTGCATTTACAGGCGGTGCGACTGCTTCTGTGCCAACGGTTGTCGTTGTCACGACGGGAGGTACTATCGCAGAGAAAACTGGCGCTGGCGGCGGCGCTGTTCCTGCAGTGTCTGGGAAAGATCTTGTCAGCGCTGTTCCGGGTCTTGCAAGGCTCGCAAAAATCCAGGTAGTCCAGTTCTCGAATATTGACTCTTCACATATGACTCCTGAGCTCTGGTACAATTTAAGCAAGCTTGTTGACCACATATTGGGAGACCCCGATGTAGCAGGTGTTGTTGTCACGCACGGCACGGATACTATTGCTGAAGGCGCTTTTTTCCTAGAATTAACATTGGAATCCGAGAAGCCCGTTGTCTTTGTGGGCGCAATGCGCGACGCGTCTGATCTCTCGCCTGACGGCCCTGCAAATATCTACAATGCTGTCCTTCAAATATTGTCAGGAAACGATTTCGGTGTTACTGTGACGATGAATCAGTATATAAATAGCGCATGGAATGTCAGGAAGACTCAGTCAACCAATGTGCAGACGTTTGATTCTGGCGAGCACGGTTATCTTGGTTATATCCAGGGCGACAAGGTTGTGCAGTACAATGAGCGCCCTCCAAAAGTCAAGCTTCCGCTTCCTAAAAAACTGCCGCGGGTTGATTTTCTCTCGACTTTTGCAGGCGATGATGGAAGGTTCATTAGGTATGCTGTTGATAGCGGCGCTAAGGGTTTAGTGATTGAGGCTGTTGGCGCAGGAAATGTGAATGCGGACGTTGATGATGCGATAAACTACGCCTTATCCAAGCGTATTCCTGTTGTTATAACAACAAGAGTCTATCACGGCGGGGTCTGGCAGATTTACGGCGATAAAGGCGGCGGTGAAGCTTTGCAGAAAGCAGGCGCAATACTCGGCGGTGAAATGACAGGGCCTAAGGCAAGATTGCTGCTTATGCTTGCTATTTCTAATAGGATGGTGCATTCCGTTTTCACAAACTATTAAAACCCTTATTTTATTCTTTCTTCCTATGAAGCATTTTGCTTTTGTACTAACTTTAGTATTGCTCGCGGCAGGCGGAATAGCCGGCTATGTTGCTTATGATAATCTCCAGACTAATCAAGCTGCTTTGGAGTCTAAGATTACAGGCCAGCTTGCCAGCCTTCAGGAGCAGCTCGCCAGTGTTGCTGAGCAGACTAATGCAAAGATAGAAGAAACTCAGCTTTCTTTGCAGCAGACAGAGGCGAAGCTCGGCGAGGAAGTTTCTAAAGTAAAAATTTCGCAGCAGAACACTTATGATATTTTCAGCTCTGAACTGTCCCAGGTCAAAGAGGAATCAAAGCAGCAGTATCAGGATTTGAAAGACAATATACTGAGCGGGTTGAAGAATACGGATTTCGCTGCTGTTGTCGAGGATGCAATCGATAGCGTGGTCAGCATTAAAACAGATATTGGCCTTGGCTCTGGTGCAGTTATTGATCCAAGAGGATATATTGTCACAAACTATCATGTTATCGCGGGCGCGTCCGCTGCCGCAATCTATGCAAGCGACGGCAGGAGGTTTTCTGTAAGCTTGATTGGCTTTGACCAGAATGCAGATATTGCCGTGCTGTTTATCAACCAGTCTATGCCCGCCCTTACGTGGGGTGCATCTGACCGTGTGAAGCAGGGCGAGAGCGTGATTGCTATCGGTTCTCCTAAAGGCCTTGACTTTACTGTAACAGAGGGCATTGTCAGTGCCCTGGACAGGAAAGACAAGCTTGGCAATACTTACATCCAGACTGATGTGGCGATTAACCCCGGAAACTCCGGCGGTCCTTTGCTTAATACTAAAGGCCAGATTATCGGAATTAATACCCAGAAAGTCGCTGATACAGAAGGACTGGGCTTTGCGCTTGCTTCTGACCAGGTCGAGGATATCGTGAGAGACTTCCTTCCGTAACCTTTTTAAATCAACTATTTTCTTTTGCTTTTCGTGCTCCGATCGTCTAGTCCGGCCAAGGATTCAGCCCTCTCGAGGCTGAGACGCGGGTTCAAATCCCGCTCGGAGCGTGTTAAGCACGGAGTGCATTATTGACGCCCGAGCGTTTGCAACGAAGTTCCCTGAGCTTTGCGAAGGGTCCCGAAAAACTCCGTTTTTCGTGGACAAATCCCGCTCGGAGCGTATTCAACGCGAAGCGTGATTACTACGCTCCGAGCCGTCAAGTGTGTAGCACAATTGGAAGGGCGCCGGAAACGGAGTTTACGTGCGCCCGCGAGGAGCTTTTGAGGTGATGGAGTAAACAAAATGGCATGGATTGCAAAATATATGACTAAAGAACCCATTCCTACAAAAGGGTATGTTAACGATCTCGTGGAAAATGCATATGATAAGCCGCATTTACTAAGCTGCAGAGAGCACTTGCAGGAAATTCTCAACAAAGAGAATCTCATCACTGACTCTGATCCACAGTTTCTTTTGGCGCTGTTCTGGGCAAGTGAACATGACTGCATGGTTGATGTTTTAGGTTATTCTCAATTGGACGAAGGGGCGCAGTGGCCCGGAAATCTTGAAGTCTCAAAATGGATTTTCAAAAATGGGTTCTACCGGCCTAAAGATGTGGGAGTCACATGTACTGATGGAATCATCATCGCTGGCCAGGAAGAACTTTTTAGGCGGCGCTGTGCAAATCTTGAAGAATACTTAGGCAAATTCCCAAGCGCTCTGCCGGTAGAGTTCTCAGAATAATTCCCAGGCAAACAAATACCTTTTTAAATCATTTAATCAATAAATTACCCACAATGGACCTTTGGCACGACCTTAAGCCTGGCTCGACTCAGGCAGTCAATGTTATTGTCGAGATTCCAAGAGGGTCTCAGAACAAGTACGAATACGACAAAGTCAATAAAGTCTTCAAGCTTGACAGGGTTTTATTCTCACCTTTGCACTATCCCGGCGATTATGGCTTTATTCCAAGGACTTTGGGAGAAGATGATGATCCTATGGATGCGCTGGTGCTTGTCTCGCATCATACTTTCCCGGGCGTTCTTATTCAATCCCGGCCTATCGGGCTTCTAAGGATGATCGATAGCGGAAAAAGGGACGACAAGATTCTCTGCGTGCCGAGCTATGACATCCGGTATCATCATGTTAAAGATGTGAAGCAGCTCTCTAAAGCCGCGCTGAATGAGATTTCGCATTTCTTCCAGGTCTATAAGCAGCTGGAAAAGAAAGATGTAAAAATTGTTGGCTGGAAAGGCAGGGAAGATGCTGTTAAATCTCTAAAGAAGAGCGTTGAACGCTACAAGAAGAAATACTGCAATGAAAATAAAGGTAAAAGAAGATAAATGCATTGGTTGCGGCGCCTGTGAAGCTTTAGCTGAAGATTATTTCAAGGTTAACTCTGTTTCTAAAGTGAAGAAATCTGAAGTCAAAAAAGAAGATGAAGAAAAAGTAAAAGATGCTGCTGAGTCCTGTCCAACTCATGCAATTGAATTAAGTGAATAAGTTGTACAGCCAGGCAATCAATCCTCCGAATATGCAGCCCATTACGAATCCCCACAATGCCGCTATCAAAATGCCCACAGGGGTTGCTGCATATCCCGGGAATACTTCACCCATCATCGCTGTTGTTCCTTCCATCGCACCGTACATCGCAACTAATGCAAATCCTGCCATAATGACTGCATACACGAGCCCGAATGCAAGTGCAAATGATTTGATAGAGAATTTTTCACAGCTACCACATACAATTCTTGGCGTCACAACTTTTCTCACAGTTCTGGTAGCTTTCTTTTTCATCTTTTTCGTAGTCTTCTTTGCCATTAAGTATCACCTCAGGCCATAATAGAAGATTTAGGTTTAAATATCTATTGTATCACCGCGCAGCCCAAACAGATATCTCCGTCGTAGAATACTGCAAACTGGCCCGGCGCAATTCCTTCGTCTTTTCCGTCAATAAAAACTGTATTGTCTTCAAGCACACAGTTGTACCCGCCCGGCCCATGTCTTAGTTTAACAAACAATCGCCCTCTGCTGGGTTCAACAATCCAATTGAACTCAGCTACTCTGAATCGGTCTTTGCCCTCGCCTAAAGAAGGCTTTTTCTTCGAGATATACACAATATTTTTTTCTACGTCCTTGCCAATGACATACCATGGTCCGCCGTGCAAGTAAAGGCCTTCTCTTTGCCCGATAGTAAAATACCAATATCCTTTATGCGTCCCCCACACAGTTCCGGTTTCCTTTTCCACTATCTTGCCGTCTTTAGCGCCGAGATGCTCTTTTATGAACTCTTTGAACTTGATTTTGCCCAGAAAACATATCCCCTGGCTGTCTTTCCTGTCTTTTGTTGGCAGGTCAAACTTTCTTGCCAATGCTCTTACTTCCTTTTTTGTAAGATGCCCGATAGGAAACATTGCTTTGGATAGTTGTTCCTGACTCAGATTCGCGAGAAAATATGTCTGGTCTTTGATTGGATCGGGGGATTTTTTTAGAATAAACTCATCATCCTGCTCAAAAACTTGCGCATAGTGCCCTGTTGCGATCTTATCGTATCCTTTTATAGCGTCGAAGAACGCGCCGAATTTGATTCTTTGGTTGCACAGCATATCCGGATTAGGTGTCCTTCCTTTCTTTATCTCGCTGATTGTATATGATACGACTTCTTTCCAGTATTCTTTCTGAAGATCTACCGTATTGAATGGGACATTGAGTTTCTCGCAGGTTTTCTTCACGAACTCCAGGTCTTCTTTCCACGGGCACTCGCCAAGATGTGAGAACTTGTCTTCCAGCCATATTCTAATGTAAAATGCATGCACATCATACCCTTTTTGTTTTAGCAAAGCAAGCGCTACCGAACTGTCCACTCCGCCGGAGACTAGTGCTGCTATTTTCATAAAGACGCCGCGACCTGAATTATGTCAAGAACTAAGTGTTCTTGAGTACTCTGAAAAACTTTGTTTTTCATGACTTGAAAACGCCGACGCCCGGATTTGAACCGGGAAATCCCGAAGGAAACAAGCTCACTGGTATGGATTTTTCCAGGCTTACGCTTGGGTTTATGGCCCAATTTGCGCAGTACCAGATTGTGCCACGTCGGCAATAT
Organism: Candidatus Woesearchaeota archaeon; assembly: GCA_019323255.1. Lineage (GTDB taxonomy): Archaea > Nanobdellota > Nanobdellia > Woesearchaeales > ARS49 > JAHWHO01. The sequence continues at coordinate 4,022 of JAHWHO010000128.1, read as the reverse complement.
TGTCTATTCCAAAACCTGCATTTATAAATCTAACGCCTTTACAAGCCCCGTCGTTTTTGCAGAATGCGAAAAACCTATGTGTCTTAAAAAGCTCTCACGCGCAGATTTCTTAGAGATTATAACAATACCAACCCTGTTATGATTGGCTTTCTTCGGAGAATATTCGTAATATTTGTTCTCAATATTTAAATGATGTAATGCTCTAGAAACCTGTTTCATCCCTTCCAAATTTATTGTTTGCACACGAATTACTTTGGGCGTTACATAAGCTTCAGCAGAATAGAACCCCTTCAACCAATTCACCAGCATAGGCTCATTCTGCAAAATCGCATCAGGTATACTCCAATCACACGTGTCAAATTTTCCATAAAATATTAGATCTTCATAGATGGTTTTTGAGCTTATGCGTACGGAGTAAAAATTATCCTTCTTTTTCACCAAAGGTTGCTTTGAGTATAAATAAAATATGGCATTGCAATAAGATTTCAACATCAATTCATCATCCGGATAAAAACCTATTTCGTAATGAATATTATTTCCTTCTTTTCGCTTTTTTACACTTCCATCTCCTGCTAGAAACCCACAGAGTAGTGCCTTTTCAGAATCCGCAAATGCACCTTGTTTGATTAACTTCATTTCTCGTTTGTGAATTGAAGTCCACCTAGAGATTGCGACAACTCTATTTCGATGAGAAAAACTCATACCCTCTTGTAGAAACTCAATGTTTATAATTCTTTTTTAAAATCCATAACTAAGTTTTTTATCACATCCGCGAGCTTATAGCTGTCATGTCTCACGAGTTCTATGCCGCTTGTAATATCAGCTTTAACTAATTTCACGTCGCTCTCATCGACTTCAACCAATTTCTGGTTTTCACGTGCATACCTTTCAACAGCGTCTGCACTTGGTGTGCTGTTGCTGCAGAGCATTATGTCCGGGCGGAAGCCGTATTTCCTGACCTCTGCCAAATGGTCCGAAGCGGCATAGCCTTGCGTCTCTCCTGGCTTTGTCATCAGGTTGCAGACGTACAGTTTCCGCGCACTTGACTGTTCGAGCGCTTCAGTCATTCCCCTGACAAGCAGGTTTGGAATCACGCTAGTGTACAAATCTCCGGGCCCTGCAATTATCAGGTCTGCATTTCTAATCACATCTGCAACAGCAGGATTTATTCTCGCCGCGGGCCTTAGATAAACTTCTTTTATTCTCAAATTTGGATCCCGCTTAGGTATATCTATAAGTGTCTCTCCTGTGATAACGCTGTCATCTTCAAATTTTGCACAAAGGTGCGCATTTACTGTAGATACGGGCAATACTCTGCCCTTGATGCGCAGGATTTTAGAGGCTGCCTCAATTCCTGCCTCATCTGAGCCCATGATATCGCCTAATGCCGTAAGTACCAAATTTCCCATAGAATGCCCGTTTACGCTTGAATCTTTCTGAAACCTGTATTCAAACAGTTCCCTTAGCACTTCTTCTTCTGATAAGGCGATCAAACATCTTCTGACATCTCCGGGCGGGAGGACTCCGTATTCGTCGCGCAGTTTCCCTGTACTGCCGCCATTGTCAAACATGCTGACAACTGCAGAAATATTCCAGTCTTTATAGCGCTTAATGCCTCTAAGAACTGTAAAACTGCCAGTTCCTCCTCCTATCACGACTACGTTCATACAGAGCTCATAGTAAATGGCTGCTTAAAAAGACTATGAATGTTTAATCTCAAAATACTTAAACATATATTCCAAAGCTGGATCATGGATATTGGTTTTATACTGCGGAAAATCTGCGACGTTGAGGAAATTGCGCCGAATAACTGGGAAGCAGTTCTGGCCCCGAACGTATGGATATTTTTTGATATAAACTCAAGTGGCCCAAAATATTCTGTGGGCCCATCCTGGCGCAAGACAACAGATTCGCCCTTTACTGATCTAGAACGGCTGGATACAGAAAGCCTTGACGAAGCAGTAGAACGGTTCAAGACTTATTTTGGTTTCAAAGACGGGAATATCGATCCAAAATATCTCCCTATTTTCAATAAATGGCAGCACCAAAAATTCAGGCATCCCGCAAATCCTGGGCTGATTTCCTTCCCAACCGTCAATTATTCTATGCGCATGCCGGGCTTCAGGCATCTGGCCGTCACGAGGTCATTCAGCAGGCCCAGCAGATCTGGTAGTACTGGTGTTAGCTATACCGGCCCTGAAGCTAACGAGTTGATACAAATCGCAAGCGGGCAAATCGTGCAAAAAATCCACTGCCCTAACAAAGACTTCAGCTCTTTAAAGGACCCCCAAAAATTGCTAAGGGCGATTCTGGACCGTTCTGATGAAACCGAAGAAATCATGCTGATAACCCAATACAAAGATAAACTCAGAGAACTGCCCTGGCAGGATGATTTAGAAGTTATTTACTCATTATAGGATTACACATCAATCATTTCTATTTCAATATTTAGACCTTCAGGAATAGGAACTCTCATGACAAGCCTCAATGCTCTTTCGTCAAGGCCGAGGTCAACAAGTCTTTTGTGCACTCTCATTTCGTATCTTTCCCATGTGGCCGTGCCGTCTCCACAGGGAGATCTTCTTGTAGTCACCTTCAATTTTTTTGTCGGCAGGGGTATTGGCCCTCTCATCTCTACTCCGGTCTTGTCTGCGATTCCTTTTATGTACTCGCAGGTTTGGTTGAGTTTGTCAATGTCGATACTTGCCAACTTTATTCTTGCTTTTTGCATGGTAAAAATAAAAAATTGGGCTTTAGCCCTTCTTTACTAGGTCAATGCACATTCCTGCTGCGACAGTTTGGCCAGAGTCTCTGATCGCGAACCTGGACAGCTGTGGAATGTCCTTCTGTTTCTCTATGACCAATGGCTGCACAGGCTTGAACTTAACTATTGCAGCGTCTCCGTTCTTGATAAAGTCCGGGTTCTCCTGCAGTGTCTCGCCTGTTGCCGGGTTGATCTTCTTAACAATCTCTATGACCTGGCATGCGACTTGTGCTGTGTGGATGTGGAACACTGGTGTGTAGCCTACAGTAATCACAGTTGGATGGTTCAACACAACTAGCTGTGCTGTGAACTCCATTGCAATTGTTGGCACATTGTCCACTGGTCCGAGCACATCTCCGCGTGCAATGTCCTGCTTGGATACTCCTCTTACGTTGAATCCGACATTGTCGCCTGGCTCTGCCTGTTGGATCTGTTCGTGGTGCATCTCGATGGACTTGACCTCTCCTGAGATTCCTCTTCCATCTCTTGCCGGCACGATTATGACCTTCTGTCCTATCTTCATTACTCCAGTCTCAACTTTTCCTACTGGCACGACTCCGATTCCTGTGATGTTGTATACATCCTGCAATGGAAGTCTTAGTGGCAGGTCTACTGGCTTCTCTGGGACTTTTAGGTTGTCCAGGGCTTCCAGAAGTGTTGGGCCTTTATACCAAGGTGTTTTGTCGCTCTTCTTTGCCACGTTGTCTCCATGTAAGGAAGCAACTGGTATGAATGGTACTTCGTCTATCTTGTAGCCGACCATTTTCAGAAGCTTGCTAACGTCTTCCTTGACTGCATTATACTTTGCTTCGTCAAAATTAACTACGTCCATCTTGTTGCATGCGACGATTAGCTGTCCTACTCCCAGCGTCTTGCATAGGAATGCGTGCTCTTTCGTCTGCGCCATAACTCCTTCAGAGCTTACGACAAGAACGGCTGCATCTGCTTGTGATGCTCCTGTAATCATGTTCTTGATAAAGTCCCTGTGTCCTGGAGCATCAATGATGGTGAATTCGTACTTCTGCGTATCGAATTTCTTGTGGGCGAGGTCAATCGTGACTCCTCTCTCTCGCTCTTCTTTCAGGTTGTCCATGACGAAAGCGAATTCGAAGCCTCCCTTTCCTAGCTCCTCTGCTTTCTCCTTGAGTTTCCTCATAGTTTGCTCATCAATAGCGCCTGAGTCGAATAGCAATCTTCCTACTGTTGTTGATTTTCCATGGTCTACGTGACCCACAAACACGATGTTAATGTGTGGTTT
>JAHWHO010000127.1 GCA_019323255.1 Candidatus Woesearchaeota archaeon | reverse complement strand
GCAATTTCGTCAGTCGCTTAAACGCAGATATTTTTTCAAAATCCATTTTGCTGAGTTCTCCTCGTGGTCGATCTATTAAGTGGTTGGCAATACACAGGTTGCCTAAGGAATGGCAATTCTGCCTCGGCAAAGGCTCTGCAAAACTAAAAGAAAAATTGGAGGTGCGGGTGACATCTCCACCTGACGGAGGATTCAAGTCCCACCCCTCGCACCATTTTCGAACCTCGGGCACCTTAGCTAATCTCTATCTGAACAAACAGCATTCTTTTATTGGACAAGTTCATGCTTGCTAGAGAGATGGCGTATGGTCACTAAAGGACAACGAAGACTGGGCAGAACGATACGAAAACTCGAAAACAGTGTAGAATTTAGCACCAAAGAAAACAAGGCAAAAGAAGCAGAGAAAGAATACAAAGAAAAAATTCAACACCTCTCGGGATACACAGATGACTCGCCAATTCAAAGTCTACGCGATCTTTGCATCCGCAAGAAGAACCTCAAAGAACCTTGAACTATCGGGCTGAATCTTAACAAATTAGATATGCTCGTAATGCCTCCAACATCAAGGCTGAAACACTTTAAGGCAGACTTGAACTACATTTTCAAAGAGTCAATACACTTTCTAAAGTCTTTGTTTTCAGTTTCTAGCTCGATGTTCTTGGTTTTGAGTATCTCATTTTCTTTTTTCAGGCTTTCAATCTCTGCCAGTAGCTTCGATTCTTGGTCATGATGCGCCATTTCACGGGTCGCTATTTCTTGTTTGTAGACCCAGGGTGGTGCTCCACTTTATCCCAATTTGTTCACGCTGTTATGCTTTATTGAAGTAATTCAAATAAATCATTTGCAGAAGAAAAGGGGGATTTGCGGAAGACATCTCCACTTTGTCCAGTGTCAAATTCTTTTAGCCTCAAAAGTCTCCTCGCCCAAGCCATATTCCGAAGCGTACCCAATGTAGCTCAATGCTTGCCGATTACTGCTCTCAAATCTTGGTTCCACCCTTTCAAGAAGCTTCAACCCAAAACAATCCAAGCTAACGGGGTCGGATCCCGCCATCATCGTATTCAATCTAGTCGGGCAGCCCCCGTGTCTGCATTCTTGGGCTTTAATCATCGTTTCAACAGCGTCAACTATGAACAAGTCCGTGTGAACTGCAGCGTTTACCTCCGCAATCCCCTTGTATATGCTCTTTACCTTGCAATGCATCATTAGTCTATCGCGCTTACTCAAATAACCGAACTGATTCTTTAAAGATCCACTCAAACCTACCATGCCATGTACTTTCAAAACAGGTATTGAGATAACCAAATCACAAGTCTCAGGCAACATTGATACCCTGACACTGTACCCTCTTGTGCTCTCAACAATTTTCATTTCTTCAGAGTACAAATTAACGAAATTAGCTCCATAATCTTCGCAGATTTTCCTCAGAGGACTTTTCTGGAGGATTCTATTTGACCTCCCAGCGTCAATCGCTGGAGCATCACCAACTATCACCTCCCGACCAGAAAATCCCTTCAAAACTGCCTCAAGAACCTTCGGATGAGTGGTTGTCGGATACGGCTCGTACGATACAATGTTTGGTTTTACAAAAATCTTCTTCGATTTCTGGATCCTATCGTTGAACAATTCCAATACTTTTCCAACAAACTGTTCTCTGTCAGAAGTTTCGGAGAAATACACCGTTGACAAAGATTACACCAAGTGTGAGCGCGTTTAGTTACATTCAAGTCTATATATCAATTTCTTGGATTAGAGGAAATCAACAAAAGGCGACTTTGAAAGGTCTCCAACAAAAAAAGAGGGATTTGCGGGAGACTTGCCCAAAAGCCCCAAAACAACCAGCCACTCCTCTCAAATCTATTTAAATCAAAAACCATATTGTGTGAGTTGCCATGAAAATCTTATTTGTATGTCATGGAAATGCTCACCGCAGTCCATTAGCCGAAGCCCTTCTGAAGAAGCTAAGACCCGACTTGGAGATCGATTCAGCTGGACTGCACGTCGCGATTCCTGTTTCAATGCGGGTTAGGGAGTACTTGGCAAAACAGAAGGCTGTCGAATACCTCAAGGATTTTCCCCAGAGCATATATGAGAAGAACCTGAGGGAATATGATTTGATCGTGGCGATGAAGCGCGACATAGTGGAGGCTGTTGCGGGAAAATGCCCCGAATGTGGAGATAGGATTGTTGATTGGAACATTGATGACCCATACTTCTTGGGGCATGAAGATGCAGAAAGAATATACAAACAGATCGAAAATAAAGTGAAAGAGCTGGCGAAAACGGTTTAGCCTAGTTTTTGAGAGCTGGCTATCCAATACCATATTTCAGTTTCTTACATATTTCTGTTTGAAAAAGATGGCTTTTAAGGTGAATCTTGTTTCTTAAGATACTTGTGATTGAAATGTTTGGCCCACGTGCAAAGAAACGCAAACCAGTCAAGAAATGGCATTCAAGAGCTATGCTAATAGATCTTAAGAAAACAAGAGTCATAATAGCTCGGAACGAAACTACAATCACACCAGAGAATGGATGTAATACCGATACTG
>JAHWHO010000126.1 GCA_019323255.1 Candidatus Woesearchaeota archaeon | reverse complement strand
TTGTATTTTTGGCAGCGATATAATTGTTGATTCTGATGGCCGGCCGTTTATTATAGAAATTAATAGTGGTGCCGCAGGGGGACTTGCGACATTGACTAAGCTGCTTAAAGAGCCTGTGAGAACTGTTTCAACGGTCTTAATGCCCGCTTTGCAGCCTGCTTTGCGGGATTCTCACAATGGCAGTATTGGCAGGCTGTCCCGGCTTCCGCATTCTGCGGATGAACTGAAAGATGTTGGTTATTTGCTGGCTGAAAACGGAGATTATTCTGCGCTGGAGTCTTTGGCCAAGAAAATTATAGTTGAACAGCCCAGGTCGATTAGAGCGCACAATCTGCTGGACATTTCATATACGTGTAGAGATGATGCTGCAGGTGCTAAAGCGCATCTTTTGAATTTATTGAACCAGCCTAAACCACCATGGCGATTGCGTTTGTATGCGCATAAACGAATTGGTGAAATCGGGTCTGCTGCTACTGATTTCAGAATGGCCCTTGAGCATTTTAGTAGGGCTTATGAATTAGCACCAGAGCTTTTATTTGCACAGAAGGCAGGCCTTGCGGCAGCTATACTTGCCTCGCAAGATAACGATCTTGGTTTATATCACGAATGTACGCGTTGGTGCGATATCGTGTGCAGCAATTCAAAGAATCAACTTGTTAAACTGACTAGAGCGCATGCATTATCGAAGATAGCACAATTCGAGACTGGAGATTTTGATTCTGCAATTAGAGAATATGAGGAGATAATTGAAGCTAATAGCGCGGTGTATACGGTGAGTTTAGGCCAAGGTAATTTTAAGATTTCTGAGGCAGATTCTGCAAAGCTGTATGTGCGCGAAGCGCGCAAAGGCCTTTTTTCCGCTCATATGCGTGATTCAGGAATTGTTTTCCAGGAAAATATAACTGCGCTTGTCAAGGAAGAAGACTATTCGCATTTGCATACTATTTTGGCGCGTGCTGCTAAGGCGTTTCCTTTCGCTGAAGCGCTTGCGGAAGAATTTCTTGAGCTTTTCCATAAGCAGTATGATGATAAGACTTCTTATCTTTTCCCGCCCATTAGTAGTTATGAGGCAATGCTTCTGCATCCTGACTTTCTTGATGATGATTTTAAGATGGCTGTGAGGTTTTATTTAGACTTCAGGGGCAGGGATCTTAAAAAAGAGGCAGAAGCTGCACGTTTATTGTCGTAAATCTTCCGGTTTTTTCTTGTAAACTCATATTAAAGTAATCTTAAGTATTTTACTTATGCGAATTTCAATGACGAACCATCTGCTTGCGCGTTTGAAGACTAGGCGGATCTTGGAGCAGGAAGTCATTGATGCCATACAGTACCCAGATAAAATTATAAAAAAGTGCGGGCTGTACTTTTACCGTAAAAGGCTAAGCAGGGGCATTATTGAGGTAGTTGTTGAGCGCACAAGTTTTTTAAATATCATTACTGTTTATTGGGTGTAGAATGAAAGTTGAATATGATGAAGATGCGGATGCGATGTATATCGAGCTGAGGGATGGTGAATTTAGTCATAATAAAGTGGTTGATAACCTAACTATCCTTGATTACGATAAAGAAGGGAATCTTTTGGGCATTGAATTGCTTGAGGTTAGCCGGCGTTTTCCTGAAAAGGTTCTGTCTGATATTAGTTTGAAAAAGGTCGCAGAAGCCCATCCGTAAATCTTCCGGTTTTTTCTTGTAAACTCATATAAAACAAAAATCGTATAATATTACTGGGCTTGTGGTCTGTTGCTCGCATCACTCTTCAGGCCGCGGCCCAACCATTCATAATATATTTAAAGGACCTTCACAGTGTTCAAGTTATGGCAAAATGGGCAGTTTTGGGTTCGATACTGGCTTTAATAGTGCTGGGAGTCATTTTTGCAACTCTTATTTCGACCGAGCCGGAACCTCCTAAGAATCTTGATGATTTTGCGCAGTGCCTTACAGATGCGGGTGCGACGTTCTATGGCGCATCATGGTGCGGCCATTGCAAGGAGCAGAAGCAGTCTTTTGGCGATTCTCTGCAGTACGTAAATTATGTTGAGTGTGCAGAAGGCACAGGCCAGACAGAAGAGTGCATTGAAGCAGGGATTCATGCTTATCCTACTTGGCGATTTGCTGACGGGTCTGAGGCGATGGGCTTCCAGGACCACAAGACGCTTGCGGAGAAGACCGGGTGTGAGTTATAAAAACCCTTTTATACTATCTCATCATTATTCTGTGTAATGCTTAGCGAAAAAAAGAGGAAGTTAGTGTTAGGTTTCCAGCGCTCGGAGATTACTGAGCATTACGTTTACAGGCGGCTTGCTAAGGTTTCTAAGCGGGCGCATAACAAGCGGGTTCTTAGGCGAATTGCTGATGATGAGCTGAGGCATTATAATTTCTGGAAGAAGCTGTCCAAACAGGATGTAGCCCCTAATTGGTGCATGGTGTTCTGGTACTATATTATCTCCCGGATTCTCGGTCTGACTTTTGGCGTGAGGTTTATGGAGCGCGGTGAGCACCAGGCCCAGAAGCTCTATAAGGCTGTGCAGAAGGATTTCAAGGGTATTGGCGCAATTATCAAAGACGAGCAGGATCATGAGCTTAAGCTGTTGAAGGTTCTTAATGATGAGCGGTTGAAGTACGTTGGCAGTATTGTTCTAGGCCTGAATGATGCGTTGGTTGAATTAACGGGCGCGCTTGCCGGTTTTACGCTTGCTTTGCAGAATACGCGTCTTATTGCTGTTGTCGGCCTTATCACTGGCATTGCTGCTTCATTGTCTATGGCTGCTTCTGAATATCTGTCAACTAAGACGGAGAACAATGGCAAGCATCCTGTTCGCGCTTCTGCTTATACAGGCATTACTTATTTTGTTACTGTGCTGTTCCTTGTGCTGCCATTCTGGATATTCTCTGATGTATTTGTTAGTCTTGGCTTCACTATTGCTATTGCTTTATTTGCAATATTCCTTTTCACATTTTATACGCACGTCGCGATGGATATCCCCTTCAGGAAGCGCTTTTTCGAGATGGCCTTCCTGAGCTTAGGCATTGCTGCATTTTCTTTCTTCGTCGGCTGGGCTATTAGAGTGTGGTTAGGTGTTAGTGTATGACTGTGCTCGCAATGATTGCAACAGTTTTCGGTATCGTGAGCGCGTTAGCTATCTTACCCCAAGTTCTTAAGATCTTTATGCGCAGGAAAGCCGCAGATGTTTCAATATTGACATATATTTTCTTTTTTGCAGGCACGATTATTTGGTTCTTATATGGTTTAGAATTGAAGAATGCTGCAATCTTA
>JAHWHO010000125.1 GCA_019323255.1 Candidatus Woesearchaeota archaeon | reverse complement strand
GTATTCTTCTTCCCGACAAAGAACACTTTAGTGAGTTCCATCATAACAAATCCTAAGCTTGCTATTAATACGATCTTTACCCAGTCTAAGCCTTCTAAAGCCACTGTTCCAAATACTTCCTGCAGCGGCACCCAACTGACGACAAGCACTTGTATTATCAGCGAGACAATCACTGCACCGAACAGCCATTTGTTTGCGAAAGGGTTGAGTGCTTTTACTGAATGGTGGCTTGTCCTGCTCGACAATACCGCGAACATCTGGAACATTACTAATGTCGTAAACGCAACTGTTTGTGCTTTTGGCACGCTTCCATTGAGATAACTAAAGAACATGAACAGTGTTCCTGCGCCCATTATTATTCCAAACCCGATTATTGAGAAAAATAGTTGTTTTGTTATCGGCCTTTGCTTTGGGTTTCTGGGCTGTTCTTCCATTACTGTTGGGTCATTTGGTTCTGCGCCGAGTCCCAGAGCGGGCAGGTCATCCGTCAAGAGATTCATCAGCAGTACTTGTAATGGCAGTAACGGCAGCGGGAATCTTAGCATTATCGCAAAGAATACAGATATGATCTCTCCTGCATTGCAGCTTAACAAATATGTCGCTGACCTTATCATTTTTGTGTAGATGTTTCTGCCTTCTTCTATTGCATTGACTATTGTAGCAAAATTATCATCTACTAATGTTGCTTTTGACACTTCTTTTGCTACATCTGTTCCTGTTATTCCCATTGCTATTCCTATGTCTGCTTTCTTTAATGCGGGCGCGTCATTTACGCCGTCTCCGGTCATTGCGACGATGTGGCCTTTTTTCTGCAACACGTCTACTACTCTTGATTTTTGTATTGGCAGTGCTCTTGCAATGATTCTTATGTTCTTTATTTCTTTCTCTAACTGCTTATCACTCATTTTCTCGAGCTGTTCTCCTGTTATTACTTTGTCGCCTTGTTGGAGCAGCCCGATTTGCTGCGCTACTGCCTGTGCAGTTATGGCATGGTCTCCTGTTATTATCATGACGTCTATTCCTGCTTTCTTGCATTTCTGCACGGCTTCTTTGACTTCATCCCGTGGAGGGGCTATCATTCCTACAAGTCCTATGAAGATCAAATCTTTCTCGACGTTCTCAATTGTGTATTTGCCGTTTGGCAGGTCTCTGTATGCGAGCGCCAGGACTCTTAACGCTCTTTTCGCGAACTCTGCGTTCATGTGTAGTATTTTTTCCCTGTCTGCTTTTCTTAGCTGTCTTATCCTTCCGTTTTCTATTATTCTTGTGCATTTCTTTAGCAGCATGTCCGGTGCGCCTTTGACGTATGCTTCGTTCCTATCATTGTTCTTATACACCATTGACATTATTTTTCTTTCAGAATCAAATGGCAGTTCCTCGACGAGTGTGTATGTCTTTGGATTGAGATTCGCTTTTCCTGCGAGCACTATGAGGCTTCCTTCTGTTGGATCCCCTAATATTGAGTATCTTTTGCCTTTGAGGATGAGTTTTGCATTGTTGCAGAGTTTTCCTGTTTTCAATAGCAGTTCTATTGTTTTTGGGTTGATCTGTTTTCCGTCATGAAAGAACTGCCCTTTTGGTATGTATCCCGAGCCAGACACTTTAATCAGTTCATGATTTGTGTAGATGTTTGTTATTGTCATCTGGTTTTTGGTCAGGGTTCCTGTCTTGTCAGAGCATATTATCGTCGCTGCACCCAGGCTCTCTGCAGCAGGCAGTTTCTTGATCAGCATGTTTTTCTTTGCAAGCCTTTTTGCTCCGAGGGATAAGCTCACAGTAACTATGATTGGCAGGGAGTTTGGCACTGTGGATACTGTTAGTGCGAGTGCGAACATAACCATTGTTGCCACAGCATGCCCTTCTATCATTCCGGCTGCGAGTACGATTGCTATGAGAACTACTGCAATTATTCCGATTTGTTTTGCTAATTGTGTGAATTTCTTTTGTAATGGTGTTTGAACTTCGCGCTCTGTTTGCAGTGATTTGGCTATTTTTCCGAACTGTGTGCGCATTCCTGTTTCTGTTACGACATACAGTGCTTTTCCATAGGTGACTATTGTGCCCATGAACGCCATGTTTTCCTGATCTGCTATTGGCGTGCCTGGCTTGTACACTTTGGTGTCTTTTTGTGACGGCACTGATTCTCCTGTCAGGCTTGCTTCGTCTATTTGCAGGCTGGAAAGCTGGATTAATCTTCCGTCTGCCGGCACTATGTCTCCTGCTTCTAATACGACAATATCTCCAGGTACTACGTCTTTTGCAGGGATCTTGCTTTCTGTTCCGTTCCTGATTACTTTTGCTGTAGGCGCAGATATTTTCTTGAGCGCTTCTATTGCTCTTTCCGCGCGATATTCTTGTACGAATCCAAGTACTGCGTTCAGCAATATGATCGCGAATATTGCGATGGTTTCTACGTTCTCGCCGAGAAAGAAGGATAGTGCTCCTGCAAATACTAATAATAAAATTAGTGCGTTCTTGAACTGCCCGAGAAATATCTTGGCGGGGTTGATTCCGGCTTCTTTTCTGAGCTCATTCGGCCCGATTTCCTGCAGCCTTTTCTTTGCCTCTTCAGTACTAAGCCCATTTTTGCCCGTCTTTAGCTCTGACAAAGCTTGCTCTACGCTCAGCGAATAGTATTTCTCTCCCAAATGACCACCTTTTTGGCAATATTAGTCTCAGAGACTATTTAAACGTTACCCAGCGCAACATTTATAAATAAGTCACCACTTGGCAGTAATGGAGACATGGCAAAGCACGAAATTTGTGAAGAGTTTTTCAGGCCAACTAGAAGATATTTTAGTGATGTTTATGAATTTGGGAAGCTTACGGGCATAGTTTTCCCTCAGGATAAATCTGTTGTTGTGGAAGCAAAATATCCAATACCCGCTAATAATCTGACTCAGCTCGCTTCAAGTGGGTTCAATGCGGTTTTCGAAGCGCTTAAGGACAAGGGCGCGGCTCTCAAGGCAGTTTCACTGAATCTGAGAACTCCTGATGACAACATTGCTTCGCTTGCCAGGGAGTGTGCGAGTCAGGCTGACAGGCGAAAAGTTGTGATTCTTGATTATAACTGGGACATCGTTGGCCCCCAGATAACTACCCCATATTTCACAATTACCGGCCTGGGGGAAATTCCCAGCGCTGCTGCAAAAAATGTTCAAAGATCCAGCATTTCACTAAGTTCATCCCAGATTGCAGAACTGTGCAATGCTACAGAACTGACGTTCCTTGATCTGAACACTAGTTCGCCAATGTTGTCTGCTTTTAATCCAAAAGGCAGAGCAGTATTCATGAGCGCTTGTTCGCTTGGAAAAAAGGCGCCTTGGTATACACTTAATGATAGCAATGCAATTACTAATCCCTTTAGGGCGGCCAGCAGCGATGTTTGCGCGCTTATCGACTATAATCTCGAGAAAGGCGTTGACACCCGTGCTCTTGTCGCATTTCCACATTTCTCAGGCAATAGAAGATTCATGACGATGGAGGAAGGGCTTGAACGGCTCGCTCAACAGCAGGACATACTAACTAGGATGGTGTATTCAGATCACCCAAAGATATTGCAGGGATTTTACAAGCACGGGCCGATGTACCATGTTGATGTTTGTCTTATTAGCATTTATGATCAGTCAAAAGATATATGCGGCTCGAGATTTGACCCGTTAATCAAGGGCCAATATGCATATGCTATTAATCTCGATAACCCACGGCTTGCCGGCCTGGACCTTCACGAGCGGATTCTCGGCGCTATGCACGGCAGTAAGGCATGGCCTAAAAATTATCATGCAAAGTGGCTGCTTAGGAACTTCCTGACACAGCCCTCTGTCACGCTTACTCCTTATTTGAGGGAATTGAAGAGCAAAGGAATTATTGCGGGAATATTTCTTCCAACTGAGGAAGGATCTGCTCTTTTGAGGTTTGGTCAGGCTTTAAGCGATAATTCGTACAAGCTAAACGCATCATACACGCCCTCGCCCAACAGCATCGAAAGGCATTTGCTTGAATTTGCTAAGGACGAGGGGATTATGAATGTAAGCGATGCCTTGAAAAGGTGGACTTATGGCACAGGCGGCATTGTCACTTCAAGAAACAAAAAGCTCCAGATAGGTCTTCCCTTAACTCATATTGGAACTATTGAATCTCACAGGAATGGCGAGGGCGGCCTGCTGTTAAACTTTGAAGGGAAGGAATACCGCTTTCCATAACTCTTTTATACTTCTCTTTTCCCAAATTCTTCATGGCGACATGGAATCTTAATGATGTTTACAGGTTCGAGGATACTGAAAAGTTAATATCCGAACTGAAAAAGAGTGTTGATAAGTTCAAGAGCAACAGGGAGAAGCTTTCTCCAAAACTTTCTGTTGACGAATTCATGGAAATCCTGAAGGAAAAGGAGAAGATCAGCGAATATATTGGCAGGCTTCTTGGCTTCGCTGAGCTGTGGCTTTCAGAAAATACTTCTGATCCTAAGAGAACAGCGCATTATGCAAGAATCTCTGAGATATGCACCGACGCGGGCAATGATACTTTGTTCTTTAACCTGTGGTTTAGGGACCTTAACGACAAGGATGCTGATAAGTTCATCAAAGGCTCTGGAAAATACCATTATGTTCTTGACCGCATACGCGCATTCAAAGACCATACGCTGAAAGAGAAGGAAGAGCAGATTATTGCTTTGAAGGATCTGTCTGCTGGTGAAGCTTTGACAAAACTATATGATATTATTGCAAACCGTTTCCGGTTCGAATGGGACGGTAAACTAATCTCTCAGGAAGAAATCAACCAGTACAAGCAGAGCCCTGTTAGAAAAGAGCGGGTCGATGCTTACGAGAAAGTGCTTGGCAAGTATGGCGAGGAAGAGGCGGTTCTTGGCGATATTTACATTGATATTGCGAATGACTGGCGCAATGAGAATATTAAGATCAGGAAGTTTAAGTCCCCGATCTCTGTAAGAAATCTCGGCAATGACATTCCTGATAAGGCTGTTGATGCTATGCTTAATGTTATCAGAAAGAACATTAAACTGTTCCAGGAATACTTTGAGCTGAAAAAGAAAGTCTGCAATCTTCCTAAAATGGACAGGTACGACTTGTCTGCGCCGTATTCTGTGAAAACAAAAGACTATCCTTACGATGAAGCTAAGAAGATTGTTTTGGAGACCTATAATCAGTTCTCGCCTAAGGCTTATGAGCTTGCAAAAAAGATTTTTGATGAGGACCATGTCCATTCAGATATCCAGCCGAATAAGAAGTCTGGCGCGTTCTGTTTTACGGTGCTGAAAAATATCACGCCGTATATTCTGCTTAATCATGTTAACAAATTGAATGATCTCTTTACCATGATGCATGAATTTGGCCACGGTATCCATGGTCTTTCAGCGACGGAGCAGACCCAATATACGTTCCATTCTGCTATTCCTCTGGCCGAGACGGCGTCTATTTTTGGTGAGATGCTTTTGGCCCAGAGATTGCTAAAAGAGTCAAAGGATGCTGAAGAGAAAAAAGCAGTCTTAGTTAAGCTGTTGGATGGCCAGTATGCTTCTATTGCGAGGCAGGGTTATTTCGTGCTGTTTGAGATTGATGCGCACAATAAGATTGCCGAAGGCGCCACAATTCACGACCTGAACGATATTTACTTGGCAAATCTGAAAGAGCAGTTTGGCGATGTCGTGCCTGTTGGGGATTTCTTCCAGCACGAGTGGAAATATATCCCGCATATTTATCATACGCCGTTCTATTGTTATGGTTATGCTTTTGGAAACCTATTGGTGCTTGCTTTGTACAGGATGTATGAGGAGCAGGGCGATGAATTCATTACTAAGTATATGAAGATCTTAGCTTATGGCGGTTCTGAAAGTCCTGCCAAGATTCTTGAGGAAGTCGGCATTGACATCACAAAAGAGTCTTTCTGGCAGCAGGGCTTTGATATTATTAAGACCGAGATAGAAGAGTTGAGGAGGTTAGCATGATACCCTGGATAATTATTTCAATCGCGATTCTGGTTGCTATTATAGCTATTCTTGCAATCTTTATCCGTCTTCATACAAAGAAGAAGCACAGGAAGATAGATTATTTTTCCTGGTTTGTGATAGGAATAGTCTGGCTCGGTGCAGGGATTCCTTTGAAAAATTACGGGCTTTCTGTCATGGGCTTGATATTCATGATCATCGGGCTTGCGAATAAGAGTAAGTGGAAAGCCAACAGGGTCCGCTGGTCTGATTTGGATAAGGATGAGAAAAAGGCCAGGACGTGGGTTTTTATCGTGCTCGGCGTACTTTTGCTTTTTGGCATGGTGCTTTTCCTTATATACCACTAGATAGTAGCTAAAAACAGTAATATTTATATACTGGTGAATTCTTTTTAGTGCATGGTTAAAACTAAGTCAATAAGAAAGACGGCTCCGCCGAAAGAGTCTGAACAGGAATTCTATATGTGCATGCGTGATGGGCGGGTTCCGCCTAAGGCATCTTATAATCATATTGAAGAGCCTGTTCCTACAGAGCTAGTGGGTAGGGTGGACACACGAGCAGATGTTTTTGCTTTGATTGTTGATGCCTCTGGCTGTATTGTGGATAAGATATTCAAAGCGTACAAGAATGTATCCGCACCGGATATTCCTGGTCCAGTACTTGAGAAATTAAAAGGGAATTATCCTATTGATGCGCCAATGCTGATTCCTGTCGCTTTGTCTGCACGTTTGGATGAAATAATTGGAAATCGCAAAACGCCGTTCTATCTAACTGAAGCTGAACTGGATGAGTTTTATTCCAATGACTAATCAGGTTTTTGTTCCGGCGCTCGCTGAAAAAGCAGAGCAGGTTGAAAGCAGTATGGCTATCCAGAAGCCTCTGAAGGGCTATTCTACAGGGCTTATGCTGTTTATCAGGAATGGAATGAGAGGCATCTCTTTGGATTCCACAGTTGAACTCCAGTATTCTAATCTCCGGCAACTTGATTACGGGACTGCACCAATCGTCACGATGCTGTCTAATCACCCGTATGAGGAAATTGATTTCCTGCATAATCCGGAATATGCAACCATGCATGTTAAGAAAGGCATTGATTTTGCGCGGGGTTTGCCAATTGGCGGCGAGAGGCTGCTGACATTCCATCTGAATTCTCTTGTTCCAAAAGAAGAATTTCTTGATAAGACTGAAAAGCAATGGAAAGATATCTTTGGCGGGATTTTGCCGTTTCTTGAGAGAATTGCGCGTTATGCGCGCGATAATGCAGTAGGAGTAAAGGTTGAGTCTGTTCCTGTCCCGGATTTTGGTGACGTTCCTGATTCTGATAAGAGAACATACAGGGGCGTCAGGCTTAACCAGCTTAGGAATCCGTTTTATATATCCCATAAATGGGGTTTTGATGAGATTCGCAATGCGGGATTGGGCATCTGCTTAGATATCTGCCATAACAGGACTCTTTATGTTGTTGCGAGATCAGGCGATAAAGAGCATGCGCTGTTTGATAGCGACCGGGAAGAATTTGCAGGCAAGTCCCTGTTTGCCGATGTCGGCTGTTTGAAACATGATGACTTGGTTCACCTGAATGACGGCGACGGAATTTATTCAAAAGAAACAGTTTTCAGGGAAGGTATTGCGCTTGGTAAAGGGGATATTGCCGAATTGAGAGAGATTATCCGCTATCTCGACGCAGGTAAAATCGCTTATGTTCTTGAAATCAACGAGACCGATCTTGTGAACAGGCCCAATACGGTTGAATCAATAAGATATTTGCTGGAAGAAAGCAAGCATTTATAAATGAACCATATTTTTTACGGTATTATCAGCGTTTTCTGCGGAAACCTGAGTGAGGTATAAACATGGAAGAACATAGGCCCAGAGGCCGGTTTGGCTCTGGAAGATCTGGCGGACGCTTCGGCGGACGCGGCGGTTTTGGCAATGATAGGCCGCCAAGAGAAATGCATAAAGC
>JAHWHO010000124.1 GCA_019323255.1 Candidatus Woesearchaeota archaeon | reverse complement strand
TTGCTATTGTTGTTGGCGCTGGTATTGCTCAGCGTCAATGTAGCTGCAAGGTCGGAGGTCAGAGCTTCAGTGCTGAGATACTCGCCAACGCCGGCAGAACAAGGAAACACGTTTGAAGTGTGGATACAGCTTGCGAATGAAGGGACGCAGGCAGACAATGTTGCAGTGCAATTTGTATCAGAATACCCTTTCAGCCTGCCTGAAGGCGAAGACGTATTCGAAGAAGTCGGCACAATACCCGCAACAGAAGACGTTGTAGTCAAGTATAATGTATATGTCGATGTAAATGCACCAAGCGGCGAAAGGACAATCAAATTCCAGTACAGGTATGACAGCGACAACTGGATACAGATAGAAGCGCCGATAACTCTGCAAACACAGGACGCGGCATTGATAGTCAAGGACTATGCAATACAGCCAGCACAGGTAGCGCCAGGACAAGAAGCCAAGATCACAATGACTTTGCAAAATGTAGGCAGAATTGGCGTGAAGAATGTTGACGTAAGCTTAGACTTATTGAACAAATTCAGCACTTTAGGAACAGGCTCGGTGCAAAGAATATCAAGCATCGGGGCGGGCAAGGAAGCGCAAGTAACATTCACACTTGCATCAGACATTTCAACAGAAGTTCAGCTATACAACCTGCCTGTGAACATAAAATACCTCGACGACCGGAATAAGCAATATGAAACCAGTGCAAAAATAAGCCTCGCGATGAACGCGCCTCCTGAGATAGACTTAATGGTCGACAGCACTGATTTCAGCAGTAAAACAGCTCCCGGAGAGGTTGGAATAAAAATAGTTAACAAGGGTGTAGTGAATATAAAATATGCAACGGTTACACTTGTAAGCACCGATGACTACAAAGTGCTAAGCCCAAGCAACCAGGAATATGTTGGGAATCTGGATAATGATGACTATGAAACTGTAAACTTCATGATAAAGCCAAATGTAAAAGATCCAGTCTTGACGGTAACGCTTGAGTTTAAAGACCCCTACAATAAGAACTTTATGCAGCAATACCAGCTGCCACTAAGAATATTCACTGCAAGGGAACTCGGCAAGGCCAAAAGCCCATGGGGAACAATAATCTTTGTAGTAATCATTGCAGCGGGAATCTTCTGGTGGTGGAGAAGAAAAAAGAAGAAAAAGAAGTAAAATGCTCTTCGATTATTTTCTTCTTGCTTTTGGATCGATGAGGAAGCGCCTCACAAGGACGCTGCTCACGATGATCGGGATATTCATAGGAATAGCTGCGGTAGTGAGTTTAGTCTCTTTAGGCCAGGGAATGAAAATGGCCATCAATGACCAGTTCGCAAGCGTGGGCACGGATAAAGTGATAGTAGAGGGAGCAAGCGCAGGATTCGGGCCGCCGGGGCAGGGCGCTGCAGGAAAAATAACAAAAGATGATGTAAACCTTATCGAAAAACAGACAGGTATCCAGGTCGCTGCGGGAAGACTGCTGCTGCAAAGCACTCTCGACTATGGGGACAGCAGCAGACTTGTGTTCGTGGCGTCACTTCCTGACGAGCCGGAAAAAAGAGAACTGCTTATAGAAGCGGGAGGGCTCAAAGTCAAAGAAGGGCGAATGCTGAAATCAACAGACTCCGGAAAAATGATTGTAGGGTATAACATCTGGAACAAAGATTATTTTGGAAAACCAGTGGAGATCGGGACCAAATTCGAAATAAACGGCAAAGACTTTGACATAATTGGGCTAATGGACAAAGTGGGCGCAGGAAGGGATGACGCGCTGATAGCAAACGAAGACGATATAAGGAGCATGGTTGGCGATAAAGATATCTACCATGCGATTATTGCAAAAGTCTACGAAGGACAGGACCCTGAAGAAGTCGCAGAAAGAGTTGAAAAGGCGATGAGGCGCGACAGGAACCAAAAAAAAGGGATGGAAGACTTTACAGTATCAACAAGCGGGGAACTGCTCGACAGCATCAATACAATTCTCGGCGTCCTGCAGGCAGTATTCATCGGAATCGCAGCAATCAGTTTATTTGTCGGCGGAATAGGAATAATGAATACAATGTACACAGCAGTGCTAGAGAGAACAAAGCAAATAGGAATAATGAAAGCGATAGGTGCGAAAAACAGCAGCATAATGACATTATTCATAATAGAATCAGGATTGTTGGGAATGGTCGGAGGCGGAATAGGAATCGCGATTGGAATTGGGCTGAGCAAAATGGTTGAGTTTGCAGCAAGAGGCGCAATTGGAGACGTCATCCAAGCTTCATTCCCGTGGTATTTGATAGTAGGCGCGCTTGCATTTTCGTTCATCGTCGGCACAGCCAGCGGACTGCTGCCTGCAATACAAGCAAGCAAAATGCAGCCAGTGGAGGCGCTCCGTGCTTGAATTTCTAAAACTTGCAGTGAGAAGTATCTCAAAAAGGAAGAAAAGAACAGCCCTGACTATGCTCGGCATATTCGTGGGCATAGCTGCCGTGGTAGCTTTGGTTTCTGTGGGAGAAGGCTTCCAGGACACAATCAATGCACAGTTTGAGCAAGTCGGTGCAGATAAGATCTATATTCAGGCAAGAGAAGTCGGATTCGGCGGCGAGAATATTCCCGGAGAGATGACCGAGCGGGAACTCAACTTAGTGAAGAAAGTACAGGGCGTGAGTGAGATAGCAGGACAATTATACCGGTCAGCAAATGTGCAGTTTAATGATATTAAACGGCCAAGATTAGTTGCAAGCCTGCCCGACGGCACAGAAGATGCACGGTTAGTTGAAGAAGCAAGCTTGTATGAAATAGAAGACGGGCGAATGCTTCGCGCACGCGACAGCATGAAAGCGATGATAGGCAACAATGTTGCTAAAAATAAAGTATTCGGAAAAGAAATCAAGGTCGGAAACAAGCTGATCATAGAAGATGAAGAATTTGAAGTTGTCGGCATACTAAAAAAAGTCGGAGACCCCGGATTGGATACGACTATAATTATTCCAGAAGATGATGCGCGCAGAGTTCTAAAAGATGAAGAAGCATATTCTTACCTCATAGCAAAAACAGCATATGGCGTTGACCCTGACGGGGTTGCAGACAGGATTGAAAGAAAACTAAGGAAAGACAGGCATCAGAAAGAAGGCAAAGAAGACTTTACTGTGCAGACAAGCACGGAACTGATAGAATCGTTTAATGTGGTCTTGAACATAGTGCAGTTTATCTTTGTAGGAATTGCTGCGATTAGCCTGCTTGTTGGCGGGATTGGCATAATGAATACTATGTACACTGCAGTTCTTGAGAGGACAAGAGAGATAGCAGTAATGAAGGCGATAGGTGCAAAGAATTCTGAGATAATGAAGATATTCTTGATTGAGTCAGGCATGTTGGGACTCGCAGGCGGGATAATTGGAGTGCTGATTGGAGTTTCTATAAGCAAGTCTGTAGAAATAGGCGTAAACCAGGCCTTTGGTGCAGGAACATTGATTGCTGCATTTCCTATCTGGCTGATAGCAGGAACGATACTG
This sequence comes from Candidatus Woesearchaeota archaeon, assembly GCA_019323255.1. Lineage (GTDB taxonomy): Archaea > Nanobdellota > Nanobdellia > Woesearchaeales > ARS49 > JAHWHO01. Next base: position 2,828 of record JAHWHO010000124.1, on the reverse strand, counting down.
TTCTCGATAAGTGTTGGTGCAGTGAGTGGTTACCTGCCTGCGAGAAGAGCGTCGAGATTACAGCCTGCAGATGCGTTGAGATATGAGTGAGTTTATTTGAAGTATTCAGCGGTCTTTTCTCTCAGTAAATCCCATGCAGCAACTTCCTGAGCCGCATGGTCTTCAACATCATAGTCGACGGTTGGCTGGAATACTAATGCTGAGTATTTTGTAAGATCCTCAGGACCTCGCGTAAGAGAAAACGTCGTGTGACCAAACGGCGCTACAATTTTGTGAAAATGCCCTGTCACATCCGCACCCGTACTGTAGAAATCAATCTTTGTGGGGTTTTCATGATCGTGTGAAATATGTTTGTGATCTTTCACGCTATAACCAATGTTCATACCTGTTTGTCTTGCAACCCATAAAAGTAATGCTTGAGCTTCATCAAGCGAGATTTCATTTGGGAATGGCGCTGTTGTGCGCTCAGTTAATTCATCGAGGTCCATAAAACTGTTTTTAGTAAGACAATATAAAAAGATTTCTAGGGCGCAAAGAATGTTTTACAAGCTATCTTAGTCTTGTGCCCGCTAAGCTTTGCTATAGAAAATCATTTTCTAAACTTCTCTATCTCATTAATAGTCCAATTTCTAAGATCCCTGGTGAAAAATAACGAAGACTCATTGTACAGATCTTCAATGACTTGCTTCGCTTCTTTCTTATTAAGAATATTATTCCTATACGCTCTCAACAGAATTGCTATCGTGCCGTGGGCTTCAAAACCCAGCCTTTGAGCTATATTTCTAGCTTCAAGATCATCAGTAAAAAACAATTTAACATGTTCTTGCCTGCAAAGCGCAAGTCCAGTAGACTCTCCAAGATCCAGATCATATCTTTCAACGAGATATTTTGCAAAATCTTTGCTTTTTGGCAGAAGCGCTTTAAGAGATAAGTTTTTTATTTTTTTAAGCTCGGCTTGAATTCTTTGACATTCGGTAAAAACATCAGGGGTTGTAAGAATTGTCTTAAATAAGTTAGTTAAATTAAGTTTCCTAATCTCGTGAAGATGGATAAATGGTCCTGCATCAAACACTGAAACATTAATCCTTGCCATACAAACCCCATTTGACATCGTCCTTGATTGCGGCTTCTAAACGCTCTGCTTTCATTCTCTTTACCATTTCTCTAATCGCATCTCTAATCAGCTCAGACCTGTTTGCATACCATCCATCATGAATGATCTCATCAATTTCTTCTAGCATTTTAGGTGTAAGTTTTGCGGGGATAGCTTCCATTTTACATCACCAATCGTTATACTATGGTATAACTATTTAAATGTATTGAAAATGGCGTTGCAGTTTTGTTATTGCTCAGCAGTGTTTTTGGGCAGAGCAACCTTCCAAATAGCTAAGCCCTGTCTTTTCCTTTATGCCAACCTATATGGCCAGAAAGAATAGAGTGCGTTTTGAAAGTGAAGCCAAGATTTGCGATTAGCAGGCCTATCACGAGTTCCTCAAAGCCTAGACTGCCTCCGAGCAACTTGCGGAAGATTTCAAAGGCCAAATAAATCATCAGCAAAACCAAAAGCCAAGAGAATAATTTCTGCCAGCTCATGATACCAGCCTCACGATAAACCAGATAATCAGGACCACCATTAGCACAGTTGCTGCGATTGCGACCGGATCAAACCTCTTTTGCATACTGTGGATTAAGCAATCGCCGTTTAAAAGCTTTGCTCAAGGAAAGCCGGAAGAATTATTTCGAAATCTTCCACAAATGATCAAAGAAATCTTGGGTTAATCAAACAAAGTTCTCCTATGAACCTTCTTGTAGGCAGAATGCTTAGTCCAGAATGCTAACTGCAGCAGGAAAGGAGGTTGTTTATATTTTGCTGCAAGGTCTTGGGTGTGTTCCTCGGCTTCTAGGTAGTTTGCTCCCTTAATGGACCGCTTTCTCTGAACAATCTTATTTTCTCTTTTAACATCCATTCTTTCAATTTCAAGAGGATAACCATGAAGATAAAGCATACCAATCATCCACGTATCAATTGGCACTAGCGATTCCATGCCGCACATTCTCAGAAATAAAGATGCAGTTTTCAGCGCAACACCCCTGACTTTAGTTAACTGTTTTCTTGCATCCTGCTGGTCGGGATTATCAAGGATGTCATGAATTCCAATATTGTCCCAGTTCTCGGCCATTTCAAGAATATATCTTACTTTGCTATTGTTGTAGACAGCATCCCTGACTAGCGAGGGAACTCTGGCTTTGTTTTCCAAAACCCCTTTTATGGTACTGCACCCATTATTGCAAAACGTATGGAACACGTACATCTGAGTTCCGTAATCCTGCATCTGGGTAAGAATACAATACACTAAGCCGCGGAATAATTCATCATCAGAATGAGAGCCAACAATAGCCTGCTCTCTTGCATGCATTTGCCCCGCAGCGTCAAAATTAGCTTCCTCAAGAAGAAGATCTTCAGGGGTTCTAATGCCATAACCAAGACTGTCTTGGGCAATTCTCTCAAGCGCCAAATCTACGTCGTGAAAATAATCCGTTACCCCCATAAAAGAAGCGGGTAATGATGCAGTATTAAAGCATATCGGGACTGAAGTGGTGTCTTGCCGAAACAATATTAAATAAGATAGGAAAAGACAGCAATATGATAATAACAACAACTGAAACAATACCTGGCAAGCAAGTTCAGGAAATTCTCGGCATAGCTAAAGGCAGTACGATAAGGGCTAAACATCTTGGAAGAGATATCATGGCAGGACTGAAGCATTTAGTCGGCGGAGAGCTAAAAGGCTACACAGAAATGCTTTCGGAAGCACGAGACCAGTCAA
>JAHWHO010000123.1 GCA_019323255.1 Candidatus Woesearchaeota archaeon | reverse complement strand
AGAAGCTTGCGAAACAGATTATTTTCTTTTGGCTTGATCGTATGTTTGACAACGGCACTTTCCCCGGCACTCTTTCCTCAAAGATTGCAGATGGCGCGTGGGTATTTGCACGCCTATGCGGGATGAAGCTTACGAAGCAGGAGCAGGCAATGGTTAAGTCGAAATTACAGCTCTTCCTGAAAAATCTGAATATTGTTGACGGCGTTGTTGCAAATGGTGTCGGCGAGACATGGATGGATGCAGTGTATGATGGCGACACAAGGGCTGGCGCGAGGATTGAGATCAATGCATTGGCTTTGGCTGCCTGCGAGCTTGCCGCTAAGCTTGGCATTCCTTATGAGTTTGAGCCCAGGCTGAAAAAAGAAATTATTGAGCAGTTCTGGAACGGCAGGTATCTTAACGACGGCAGCAATGATAAGACTGTCCGCCCTAATGTTTTCATTGCCGCATATGTCTATCCTGAACTGCTTCCGAAAGCGAAATGGGTTAAGTGTTTTGATGAAGTATTGCCGAAGCTTTGGCTAAGATGGGGCGGCCTCGCAACCATCAATAAGAAAAGCAAGTTGTTTTGCGACATGCATACAGGAGAAGATCCAAGGAGCTATCACAGGGGCGATAGCTGGTTCTGGCTTAACAATCTTGCCGCGCTTGTTCTGCACAGGTTTGATAAGAAGAAATATGATAAGTACATAAGTAAGATCCTGGCCGCAAGCACTGAGGAGATTCTTAGGAGAGGTGCAATGTCGCATCATGCAGAGCTTAGCGGCGCTAAAGAGATGAAGTCAGAAGGGTGCTTGGCACAGGCTTGGAGCGATGCGATGTTCATGGAGCTTTGCAAGGAACTTAATCTAATAAAATAAATGGCTTAATCAGTGCGGGAATACTCTTTTTTAAGGGCAGTAAACCAGTCTTTAATTCCATTTGCGTCGCGTCTGCCTAAGTGGGCTACTCTGAGTTCGAGAACGTCGTGCAATCCATTGTATGCTAGTGCAGGTTGAAATGCTTCTGGCCATTCTTTGCCTGGGTGTGTCGAGCAGCCGATTGTTCCATGCACGATTTCATAGCCCGCGTCTAATATTGTTTGCAGGAATCCAAAGTGAAAGGTTTCAAGAGCTTTTGGTTCGCCTTGTTCTTGAAGTAGTATACTTTCTGCTCTACCGCCGCCTATCAACCTTCCTATATCTTTTTGTGTGGGTCTGACTATTTTTAAATGGAAAGGCAATATAGCATACGTCTCTCCTGAAGGAACATATATTCCTTGTTTTTTGTCAAAGCCGAATTTGAGAGTCCAATTCGGAACAACATTCTTGTCAGCATAATCTTGTGGACAACTTTCTTTTGTTAATCCGCAAGCACTAAATGTAACATCAATGCTGTCATCATCGTATGGAAAAGTCTCAAACGCTTTATGAACCAGCTCTCTGTTTGGACTTTTTATCAGTGTAACACGTCTTTTGCGTTTGTTTTCTAACGGTGTAACAACCATAATTACCCTCCTCCGAATAGAAGTTCATAAATACTGTTCTATATTAAGTTTTATATCTTCCAATATGACAAACCCTTTTACTAAAACGCTAACCAATTATTTATAAACTCCTGTTTCTTTTTATCCTCTTATGGAAGTCAAACTCGACAAGGCTGCTTTGAAAGCTTTGAGCAATGATACGCGTGTTGGGATTCTTAAGGAACTGCAGAGGCGCAGGTATACTCAGAGCGAGCTTGCTGAAGAGTTGGGGCTTTCAGTTCCAACAGTTAAGGAGCATCTTGTTGCATTGGGGAAGGCAGGATTGGTTGAGATGCACGACGAGGGCAGGAAGTGGAAGTATTACAGTTTGACCGGGAAGTCCAAGGCGATACTTCAGCCTGAATCTGTTAGTATTTTCATTGTGCTTGGAACATTTATCCTGAGCGTCATTGGAGGCGTTTATTCGTATATCATAAGCATGCGGCTTGCAGCCGAATCGTTTGCGATGGAGAAAGGTGTTGCTGCCAATGATATGGTTGCTACTGAAGCAATTAGGTATGCAGCGCCGGTAGGGCCGTCTTTTTTCCAGCTTTACGGCGTTTGGATTTTCTCGGCGATAGCAATAATCTCTGCGATATTGTTTATTTATTTCATGTCAAAGCGCATGTCACGTTTAGGTAAAATCCTTAACAAAAAATAGGGTATTTATAGTTGCTTTGCAAAGTGGTGATACTTATGAGAAAAATAATTATGTGTGTGCTGGCTTTGTTCGTAGCTTCATGCGCAGTTGTTCCTCCGCAAAATGCTACAGAAAACCCTTTCCTGGACAATGCTTTGTTTTGTAATGTTGATGCTGACTGTACTTGTGGTGGCCTGGTTAAGCAAACCGGAGATTGTTTTATCGGCAATAAGCTCTACCAGAGCATGCATGTAGACACGTCAAAGCAGTGTCCTGATTTCTGCACAGGCATTGCGGGCAATCTGGAAGTTAAATGTGTTGATCAGGTTTGCAAGCACGTCGCGCAGGAAATGGTCGCGTGCACAGAGGAAGCAAAGCTCTGTCCTGACGGCAGTGCTGTCGGCAGAACAGGTCCTAATTGCGAGTTCGCGCCTTGTCCTGGGGAGAGCGTCAAGTTGACTGTTCGCGAAGTTATGTGGAGTAGCTTTCCTGCCAAGACTGAAGAGATAATAAATATTGTTGATGCAGTTCCTGGAGTTTCCTTTGGCTCTAACCCTCATGTTCCTGATGATGCATTTCGTATTATTGAGGTGATTGATGGCAAAGTAAGAATCAGTGTTGATTCCAAGAATTATGTTGCCTGCGGCGAGCCGATCTCTTCTTCTCGTGTCAGGGAAGAATGGATTCTCAGTGACGAAGGGTTGTGTTTTAGGACGAGAAGTCTTGATGGCGGGTACGATTATTACCTAAGTATACCAGAGTGCTTTTCTGACTCAGACTGCGTCCCAGCAACATGTTGCCATTCTAGTTGGTGCACTATAAAATCTGCTGCTCCGAACTGTGCAGGTACTGTGTGCACAGAAAACTGCGAACCGGGCACTTTAGACTGCGGCGGCTCTTGTGCTTGTGTAGATGGAAAATGCCAAGGCAGGAATTATTTCAGCCAATAATTATTTGTTTTATTCTCTCTTGAATTTCTTTTATCTTGCTTTGTTTGAGTATTCCAACTTTATAGATTATTATTGATTTGTCTGCTGTAAATAATCTATTTGGTCTGATGCTGCTTTCAAAGTCTAGCTTTCCGGTTTTGAAATCACTTTTTGTAAGAGGAATAGAATAGAGATTTTTTCTGCTTTTTGTTATTTGGCAAAGTATCACGTCATCTCCATGCAACGAGGCCACCACAACAGCAGGTCTTCTTTTTGACTTGCTCAGGTCTGAAAATGGGAAAGGAATTACTACGATATCACCTCTCACAAATTCTTCCATGCTTTGTCTTCCTCTTTTGTGTTCCAGTCTTTTGCTAATGCTTTTTCACTTGCAATAGCCGTTGCCATTCTTTCATCTACTTGATGTAAAGGTCTTAATTCTACTCTGTCTTCATAAGCCAGTATCGCGATTTTGGACCCTTCTTCAAATCCTTTAATCTCACGAATATCCTTAGGAATTGCAATCTGTCCTTTTTCAGTTATTGTTACACTTTTCATTTCCAATAAGCTCATCTCGCATCACCTTCTTACTTGTAAGAAGTATAAGAATTTAAAACTTTTGTTTTTTAGAACTATTTCGGCTGAATTCTTTCTATTTTTACGCCTTCCCCTCTGAGATATTCAAGAATGCTCCTCTCACCAATTAAATGATAAGTTCCTGCAGCAATTATCGATGGTCTATTGAGGTGCTCGAGAGCTCTCGCTGCCATTCTTTGATTTCTTGCATACATGAACTGTTCCTTTATTTGTCCTATTGCAGTCATTTCTAGACAGTTTAGTAGTCTGTCAGCATCGCCGTTCTTGTATGCATCATTAACGTCTTTGTCATTATCAGCAGAACCACTAGATTCTATCAGTTTTCTCAATGCTTGCGCGTGCTGCTCAGGGATGATGCCTTTTATGGTTTCAATCACGCCTGATTGTTCTTCGAGAGTTTCAAGAGAGTGTCGTGGTTTTTCCTGTGCAAGTCGCATCAATGTTATGTCGAGGCCCTTCATTGGATCGTAACCCTCATGCTCGAGTCCTTTTTGAAATACTCCGCCGAGAGTGAGATTTGCTAGTTCTTCTTCGGAGAATCCGTATGACTCCCTGTATATTTTGCGTTCTTCAGGGGTTAGCAAAGCCAGTATCGGCTTCATGGGCATTGCATACAATTCTTGCTGTTTTTGCATAAGCCTTAACTGTTCTTGAGTGCTTAGTGATAGTAAATCAAGTTCGAAGCAAAACTGTTCCACCTTATCGCTTAGTTCTCGCAATGCGTCTGTGCAATCTTCAGAGTAAGCATGCATGGTTCCTACAGCATACGAAATAATGCCATCTTTTTCAAGCTTCCAGACAAAAGGTAACTCGTTCATATCCTTTCCACCTTCACTCCCAACTCTTTATACAGATCAATCATAGCATCCGGACCTATCAAATGCGCGGATCCAACCGCGATTATACAGCCGTCTTCCAAATGGTCCAATGAATTGTATGCCATATTATCGTTTCTTTTTGCCAGCGCTTTAAGCCAGCGTTCATAGGTTTCGGGAGGGGCGTTTGACCCTAACATTTCAACATACTGGTGGAGTCCTCTTCCAACACCGGCTCCATCACCTTCAAGGAACGCATTCCTGTCATCAATCGAACGCTGATTTTCATGTTCTGGATTTACGAATGTTAGTAAAGTGCGCTGTGCTGCATAAAAAGGCCCAGCCGAATCATACGTCTCAAGCCCACGTACAGGAACTCCTCTTGCCTTTGCTGCTTCGCACACTGCGGCATCGACAGATTTGATTTCGTCATAGCCACACTCTTCTCTGTTTTTTTCACGTCTTTTCTCTTGCCATTGCCTGAATCCTTCATCTGACTGCTTCTCTTCATCTGGGCCCGTTCCGAACAAGCGTCTGACTAAAAAGCGACGATCGTAGAGTTGTCTTTGCTCGTCTTCTGTTAAGGGATATCCATACCCTTCTTTTCCAGACAAATCAAGGCTGTCCGGATCTATCTCGAAGTAAGCACATGCTGGATTTACCATATCAAAGCATCTTTGAATATCCGCATCAAATATGTCTGGAGGGGCTCTATGGCTCGTTCCTATAACTATTGAGACCGTTCCATTATCCGTAGTTAGTTTGTATACTAGGGGTAGTTCAGGCATTCGCAACTACCTTCAAACTCTCCGCCCAATAGAGCGGTGGGTT
>JAHWHO010000019.1 GCA_019323255.1 Candidatus Woesearchaeota archaeon | reverse complement strand
CTGCTTTCAGGATGAGAATCAAAATCTACGATGCTGTCCAGCCGATACTGATCGCGTTTTCATTCCGCAAAGACAAGAAAATTAGTCGCGGCCACATAGAAAGAGGGATAAGAAAACTAAAAGAATTACTCTGATTTCTTCCCAAACTCAGAATAACCACATTTTCCGCATGTGACGCGATCCTTATGTTTGGCCATGAAGTAGCCTTCTCCGCATTTTGGGCAGGACTTGTTCTTCTTGGTAAGGCTGTCGCCTTTCGCTTCATATAGCTTCCATACGCCCTTGCTTGCTTTCGGCTTCGCTTTAGCTGCTTTTTTCTTTGCCATTTTATTGTGCCTTCTCTTCCTTGACTTTCTTCTTTGGCTCTATCTTGTCCATTGAGTCCTTGTCAGAGTAGATGTATGCTTTGAATGTTGCTTCCTGCTTGCCGAATTTTGTCTCTATGCCTTTTGTTACGACTAACTCAGCTTGCCCGCCGGCTTTCTTTGCAATCTCTGCCTTGACTTCTTCACCTTTCGGTGTTGCACCTTTGAACTTGATTGTGCCCTCTACTTCTTTTCGTTTGAGCAATGGATTCTCTTTCTGTTCTTTGATTTCTAATTCCATTTATGTCACCTTTATTGCGTATTCTCCTGATTTCTCGACGCCGATTTTCTTGCCGATTTCGCTGTTTTCTTTATCGATTATGTATATTCTGCCTTTCCAGTTTGTTACAGCCTGCGATCCGTGCCCATTAGGGCACTCTTCTCCTGAATAGAAGATTTTGCAAACCTTGCATGCTTTTTTCTTCATTTTTTACTTACCTTCCTTTGGCTTGTTTTCTTCGTCTATCCATTCGATTTTTCCAAGCCCTGCTTGTCTCATTGTCAGCCCGATTTTTGGGTTTGTTACGTCTTTGAAGCTTACTGCGATTATTCTGGCTCTGCACTGGTCGCCGATTTTTAGCACGCGCTTGCTGTCTCTTCCCTGCAGCGTCTTCTCTTTCGAGAATGAGACAAAATCATCCATTGTTTGCGATATGTGGATCATTCCGTCAAGCGGCCCTAGTGTTATGAATGCGCCGAAGTCTGCAATGTCTTTGATCTTTCCTGTGATCACTTCCTGCATTTCTGGCATGAAGTTCAATAGCGTGAATGTAGCTTCGTAGTAGCTCGCCCCGTCTCCGGGGATGATTATTCCTTCCCCGATCTCCTTTACTGCGGATACGTCTATAACGACGCCGAGGTTTGTGTCTATCAGTCCCTCGTATTTTTGCTTTATCGCCTTGAGCACTGCCTCATTAACATCCAAGCCAAAAAATCTTGGCGGTACTCGTATATAGTCCTTTAGTTCTGTTTTGTAAAACATTTTGGGTTTCCATCAATACCAAGAGCCACGTAGAAGCTATGGTATCTCACTAAGCTGGATTCACAGCAGGGTGTTTATAAATGTTTTGGTCTAACTCCCTGAAGGATTAGTGTCTACGCCAGGATCAGTCGTCTGTCTTCGTTCGTCCGTGCCGTCCGGCCTTATGTCCCAGATGTCTATGTTCAGCCCTGATGCATCCGACGCGTACACGATTCTTGTTCCGCCGGGTGAGAATGAAGGATGGTCTTCCCATGCTGTTCCTGATGTCACCATCGTCTGGTTGGCTCCGGAACGTTCCATCGTGTATACTCTTGAGAATCCTGATCTTTCAGACATGAATGTGAGTGTTGAGCTTGTCGGGTCCCAGTGCGACGCCCAGTCATCTAACGCATTGTTCGTAAGCCTCGTCTCGCCTGGTCCGGGAATATTGATTAAATAGATCTCTCCATTGGTGCTTGTTAAGTATCTGGTGCAGGCGATCTGAGTTCCGTCTGGCGACCATGCTGGATACAGGTCATTGTATGCATTGTTCGTTATTTTTTGGCGGTTTGTTCCGTCTGTGTTTATCGTAAAGAGCTCGTAGTCTCCTTCCAGCGAGGAGAAGACTAATTGTGTTCCTGTAGGATCAAAACTTGGCATCCCGTCCCATGTTCCTGAGCTGTCTGTCACGTTTGTTTGTCCTGATCCATCAATTTGCATTATCCAAACGTCGTAGTTTCCTCCGCCGCAGTCTCTCATGAATGCGATTTGTGTTCCGTCTCTTGATAACGTAGGGTACATATCATCTACTGCATTATTTGTAAGTCGTTCAAGCCCTGAGCCGTCCGACAATCTCTTGTAGATTTCTCCATTGCCATCTCTCCATGACTCAAATACGATCAGGTATAGTTCCTCAACTGTTATTGCCACCTGTTCAGTGTCTATTCCGCCGTTTCCATCATCTGCAGTTACTGTTGCAACATACTGTCCTGCATCTCCCGACAAAGTCTGCCATTGGCCGTTAGCATCAAGGGGTACGCTGTAAGATAAGTCCACAGTGTCACCATCCGGGTCATTGTATGTCGCATTAACAACGACTAATTCGCCTTCATTCACCGTTATTGGTGCGATAGGGTCAAGTACTGGCGGCCTGTTTACATTGATTACTGTGACGTCCAATATGTCTGTGTCTATGCCTCCTTTTCCGTCGGTGGCTGTTACTGTGCTTTGGTATGTTCCTGCGCTGTTGTAGTCTGTTTGCCACTCGCCGTTGGGGTCTAGTGGTGGTCCGAATGTGATTGTTACTGTGTCTCCGTCTGGGTCTGTTGCTGTTGCTGTCGCCTGAATAAGATCCATTTCATTTACGACGATTGCAGTTAGCGCACCCAGTACTGGATCTCTGTTCACATCATTTACTATTACTGTGACATCTTCATCATCCGTCCCGCCGTTCCCATCATCCGCGTGTGCTGTTACTGTATGTGGGCTTCCGGCTGCGTGCGTATAGTCTAAGTCAATCTGTCCTGTATTTGGATCTACAGGCAGCGTTCCGCTTGAGTATGTGATTGTTACTGGGTCCAGGTCGGGGTCGGTTGCTGTTGCGTTTACGTAGATTGTTGTTCCTTCGTCTCCTGTTACTGGCGGAATGGGCGTGTCGATTACCGGCGGCCCGTTTACATTATTGATTGTTATGTTAACAACCTGGAAGTCTGTCCCGCCGTGCCCGTCATCTACTGTTACCGTACTTTGGTATGTTCCTGCATCTGTGTATCCTGTCTGCCATTCTCCGTTTGAGTCGAGCGGAGGCGTGAATGTGAAATTGAGAATATTGTCCATGTCCGGGTCTGTTGCTGTTGGATTGATATCTATAAGCGCACCTTCATTGACTGTTACATCTGCTATGACATCCAGCGTTGGCTGCCTGTTGTCATCATACACAACTATTCTCTGGTTTTGAGTCGCCTGTCCGCCTTTTCCATCCTCTGCGATTATCGGAAGGTTGTATGTTCCTGCGTCATAGAATCCTGTCTGCCATGCTCCGTTTGAGTCCAATGGTGCAGGGTATATTATGTTCAGTGCATCTCCGTCCGGGTCCGATGCTGCTGCTTCTACAGCTCCCGAGACGTCGACATAGTCGCCTTCAGTGATTTCGATGTCTGATAGTGATAGCATGACTGGCGCATGGTTGTTAGGAGCCGCACTATACTCTGGATTGAATTTGGCATCGCACCCAAGTGCATAGCATAGTCCAAAGCCGAGGGCGCCGAATGCAACGCCTCTTTTTATCTTTTTTAGAATGCCTGGCTTTTCTCCAAACCATGGCCTGAATCCTGATGCAAACCCTAGAAATGCGCCTTTTAGTCCCGCGCCAAACTTTTCGAAAAAGCTTGGTTCCCTCAGTTCTTCTTCAAGTCCCATTTTATGCCCAATTCACCACTAGACGATGTGTAAAGTATATAAATCTAACGCTCTATGCCTTCATAAGCGCGAGTTTCTTCTTCTGCCTTATCACAATCACTGGCTGCTTCTTTTTCTTGAGTTTCTGCTTAAGCTCTTTGTCCTGCGTTGCGATTATCGTGTCCTCGCCCGCTTTCTGAAGCAGTATTTTGTCCACATGGCCCCCATCAGTCATTATTGTGTTGACTCTTTTCGTCATCAGAATTGTTTTCGCAAGTTTTGCCTGGTCTTTTTTCTTTCCGCCTTTGTGTATTATTGTTTCCAGTTCATCCATCGTTCTGTCTAGGATCGCTACCTCAAATGTCTCATCCAGCGCTTTGCGTAGCTCATTGTGTATGTCTATCTTGTTTGCTGCGCACTCGACCAAAAAATTGGTGTCCAATATTATGGTTTTCATGATTTTGACAGGAACCAGCCTGATGCCCATGTTACGAGGCTGGATATTATAATGCTTACGAGTACAAACGCCAATGTTAGATCTAGTATTACTGTGATTCCTTCAATTTTGTAGACGGCAAGTATGAATACTACTGCTGCTGTTGCTATGCCTTTCGGCGCATTCAGCACCATGAACATTCTTTCTTTCCCCGTTGTCTTTTCTCTCTTGAATGTTAGTGTGACGGCTATGAATCTGGTAATGTAATATATTAGGATAAGTGCAGCTGCTTTAATTGCAAAGTCCAGTGTTAATGGTATCTTGATTATCATTCCTACAAGTAAGAACACTAGGATATAGAGTCCTTTTGTAAATACGCTTTCCACGCTGAGCACTGTGGGCTTCTCTTTGACGTACACATTTCCGAAGAATACGCCGAGCGCTGTGACTGCAAGCACGCCGCTTCCGCCCATGTTCTCTGCGAGCACATAGCTTAGCAGTGCTGCAATGATTACTGCTAACGGTGAGTAAAGCTCTTTGTATGCTTTTTGCATCAGTTTGAAGAGTATCAGTCCTACGAATACACCCGCGCCTAATCCGACGATGAATTTCATGACGAATGGGACCATTTGCGCAACGACTTCTGAGAACAGTTCTGTGTGGACGCTTGCCATTAAGTCTATGACGATGAATGGCAGAAGCACTGTCAGCGGGGTGTTGAATACGCTTTCAAGCTTAAGGTATGTGAATGCTTTTTCTTTTTTCTTTGTCTGCATCGGCAGCAGTATATCCGGGCTCGTGCCTACAATTATTGTTGAGAGAAGCAGGGCCAGCCAGAAGTTTACTCCAAGTATGAATTTTGTTGCGAGGGCAAATATCGTCAGGTTGAGCAGAAGGCTGATCAATGTAAGTTTTATCGCCATTCCTGAGAATACGTCGAATTCTCTCAGCCTTAGCCTTGCCGTGCTGTCAAATACTATCATCGCGAGTGCTAATATCGCCATGCTTGTCAGGAAAAGCTCAGGGAACTCAATTAGGAACTTGCCCCTGAATGTTGTGTGGCCGAATGCTATGCCTGCAAGTATTAGCAGCAGTACATCTGGTAGTTTCATTCTGTTTGCTGCCCATGAGCATATCACGCCAACGAACAGCAGTACGGCAATCGCCGTTACTATTGTTAGTGCATCTAGCATTTTACCTCTTTTTTCTTTCTCTTAAACATTTGTTTCTTTATTTAAATGTTTGGCGCAACTAAAGCTTGACTACTCCCCAGTAGGGATACACCATAAGTTTTTTATATTGCTTGCTTATTTTTCGGTTCATGGCAGAGGATCTACCAACCGAACCCGGACAAGACAGTCCTGCTGAATCAGTGTTATCTACTATTTCAATCGACAATTTGAAATACGCTTCTTTGCCGCATTCACTTGAACGGTCGTTGCATTCTTGGTTAAGTAATTTTGTTGCGGAGGGGACTGAGTTTTGGTCTGACGGAACGCATCTGGTTAATTCCGGGACTTGGATGGAGAATGCGGATCGTGCAAAAATTATTACTCGGCTTGGATCTGATTTTCTCAAAACAGAGCTTTTTTCTGCATACAATAAACGTATTTTCTATCAGGGACAGTCGCAAACAAGAACAGTTGTTGCTGCTAGATTGAGTCTTGCGGATAAGTTATCATTTGCCGCTTTTGAGGCCGGTCTTCAGAGGCTTTTGGAAGATTCAGATAAGGTTGATATGCTTGTTAACGCGAGTATTGCCAGAAGTAGCGGTATTAGGAAGGGTAAGCAGGTGCCTGTCCGCAAGAAAAAGCTTCTTCAACTTATTCCGGAGTTGCATTATTTGCATGAAATTCAGGGTGACTATTATGTTCCGAAGGATCAGTATGCTTTATTGCTTGCAGTGCCTGTTGAACATAGAAGGTTCTTGAGCTTATGTTTTGACAGGGCGGAGGAATTACAGGTCCAGCCTTTTAACGTTGCTTTCGACAAAGACAGGAATGTAACCGAACTCATACTGGGTTATTCTTTAACGGAAGCCGAGGCTATGAGGTTGGCGGAGTATGGGTTGTTGTCCGCGCAGACAATGCTTGATGTTGCGTCTAAGGTTGGGATTAAAGATATCGCACCATACATGAAAACCATTCAGAAGCTAGCTCATAGGCTCAATCCTTAATTTTTTTAACCTTTTTTTTGCTTTTCAGCTGCCTCTCGCAACAGCTAACAAATCCTCAATTTCTTTCTTGGCTTTTATCAGATTTACTTTAAAATTCGCGTACTGTATCTTAATATCGTGGGCTTTTGCCTGATACTTTTTTTCCAGCATTTCGATGGAGAGATCAATTCCTGCGCAGTCTTTTTCCATCTTATCAAGAACTGCTTGCAGTCTTATAAGCTCAAGTCCGGGATTCTTCCCTTTTAATCTTTTTTTTGCTTCCGCCCTGATGTCATCAAGCAGTTTATTTTTTTCTTTAATAGTTTTCTTAAGCCTTTCCAGCTTTTCTTTTGCCAACCGTTCCCGGAATGCTACTTCGCTCTCTTTCTGCTTCTCAAAGAATCCTGTCATTCAGGTTTTTATGTCTAGTTATTATAAAAATGTTCGTAACCTTTTTAACTTGTTTTTCGTTTCTTTGGGTTGTGAAAGCTATATTAGGGAAGGTTTTGGAGAAAATCAAGCCGTCAAAAAAAGAAGCGGCAGAGGTTAAGAAGCACGTTGATGCATTTATTTCGCTGCTTAACTCTGAGCTTAAGCGGTTGAAGATTGATGCGAAAGCATCAGTTGGCGGCAGCTATGCTAAGTCCACTTGGCTTTCTGGTGATTATGATGTGGATGTTTTTGTCAGGTTTAATCCTAAATACGAAGGAAAGAAGAGCATAAGTGACTTGCTTGAGTCCGCCCTGCTTAAGTTCAAGCCAGTACGGCTTCACGGCTCTCGTGATTATTTTCATGTTAAGAACAAAGTAAACATTGAGATAGTCCCTGTTCTTGATATCAAAAAGCCTTCCGACGCAAAGAATGTGACTGACTTCAGCCCTTTGCATGTTAATTGGGTTAATAGGAATGGCAAGCAGTACAAGGATGACATAATGCTTGCGAAGAGATTCTGCAAGGCTGCTGGCTGTTATGGCGCTGAATCCTATATTCGCGGCTTCTCAGGCCATGTTGTTGATATTCTTGTGATCTACTATAAGGGTTTCCTGCCTCTTCTTAGGGCGGCTGTTAAGTGGAAGCCTAAGGTTGTCATTGACCCGAATAATGCTTGCAAGGGCAAGGCTTTGTTTGTTCTGAATGAGAGCAAGATTCAGGGCCCGTTAGTTGTTATTGATCCTGTCCAGCCGGACCGTAATGCTGCTGCTGCTTTGACAAACGAGAATTTTGATAAGTTTATTTCTCACGCGAAAAAGTTTCTTGAGCGCCCGTCTGCTGCTCTTTTCAGTCCCGTTTCTTTTGATTCTTCAAAATTCAAAGGTTTGCTTGTAGAAGTTCTGACGATTAAGAATAAGGAAGATGTTGCAGGCGTTAAGATGGTAAGAGCGTTTGAGTACTGCCGTGATCAGCTTGCTGACTTTGGTGTAATAAACTCCGGCTGGGAGTGGGATAAGAAAGCCAAAGGGTTGTGGTACTTTTCATTAAGGAAGTACAGTTTGCCTGCTGAGTTTGAATGGAAGGGTCCGCCGAAGGATGCTGAGCCTTTCGCTTCTAAGTTCAGGAAGATCTACAGGAAAGTTTACATAAAGAATGGTTTTCTTTTCACGAAGCTGAAGCGCAGGCACACATCAGCTAAGCTGGTGCTTTCTGACGCGTTGAAAAGTGCGTATGTTAAACAGCGCATTAAATCTTCGAAACTACTTTGAATCCATATGTTTTATATACCCTTATTTGTGCATGATTTTCATGAATATTTTAATTGCGGCTATGTTGAGTATGACGCCTGTGGGTGAGCTTAGAGCGGGCATTCCTTATGCGCTTGCATCCGGCTCTCCTGCGTGGCTTGCTTTGCTAGTCTGCGTGCTCACGAATATTCTTGTTATCCCGATTGTATTTTTCTTTCTTAGCGTCATTCATAAAAGGCTTGTCAACACAAAGAGCTATCGTTCTGCTTTTGATTATTTTATGGAGCGCACGAGGCGCAGGACTCACGCGAAAGTTGAGAAATATGGCTATGCTGGCTTGTTTTTTCTGACTGCGATTCCTTTGCCTTTTACCGGCGCTTATACTGCTTCGCTTGCTGCTTGGTTTTTTGGCATGAAGAAGGCAAAAGCATTTTTTGCAATAAGTTTAGGTGTTCTCGCTGCAGGCCTGTTGATGCTTAGCGTATCTTACGGCGGCTTGTCCTTGTTTGGATTCATATAAGAAAAAAATTAGGCGAACATTTCGCCTACTTGTGGTGCATTCTCGGCTCCTTCTTCTGATTCAAAGTATCCTTTCTCTTCAAATCCGAACATGCTTGCAATTATATTGCTTGGGAATCTTCTCGCCTTCACATTGAGCAGCTTTACAGCATTGTTGAAGTTGTCTCTTTCAACTTTTATTCTGTTCTCAGTTCCCGCGAGCTCATCCTGCAGGCTAAGGAAGTTCTCATTCGCTTTTAGGTTAGGATATGCTTCGACCGTTACCAACAGCTTTGAAAGCGCCGAGTCCATTGCTCCGCCTGCTGCCGCAAGTTGTTCTGGTGTTGTTGCTTTGCCTACGCTTGCTCTTGCATCTGTGATCTCTTTGAGCAGCGGCCCTTCGTAGTCTGTGTATGCCTTGACCGTTTCAACTCAGTTTGGTATAAGGTCTGCTCTTCTTTGGTATGCTGTTTGCACTTTGCTCCATGCATTGTCGACACCCTCGTCTAATCCTACGAGCGAGTTGTATGTGCCTCCGACCCATAGCGCAAGTATCAGTACAACGGCCAGGATTCCGAGGCCCCAGTATATTCCATGATTATTTTTTGCCATGTTTTTTCCCCATTTCGACTAGTTTGTCTATTTCTCCGTCGTCCAGCCACATTCCTTTGCATTCTGGACAGACATCTATAATGACGTTGTGCTTTTCAATTTTTCTCATTATGATTTCGCATCTTGGACAGTACAGGTCTACTTCACCTTTGTTTTTCATTCTACCAGCCTCCTCCGGCGCCTCCGCCTCCAAAGCTTCCGCCGCCGAATCCGCCAAAACCTCCGAATCCTCCTCGGCCCCGCATCATGTTTCCTGCGATAAGTGCGGCCCAGAAGTAATCAGAGTCTCCTCTTTTCTTGCTGTGTTTTGCGGCATTTATTACAACAATTATGAATAGTATGAACATCACAAACACGACGATCATTCCTACCAGCGCCCATTTCTGCGATACAGTTTCTGTCACGTAGTATTCTGATTCCGCGTCTTCTGTGAGCACAGCCTGGACTGCGAGCACTGCTTCTTTGATTCCTTTTCCGTATTCTTCGTTCTTGAAGTTCTCTACTAAGTATGTTCTGCCGATTCTGCCTATTTTGCCGTCCGGCAGCACGGGCTCCAGGCCTCTGCCGACTTCAAATCTGTATTGTCTGTCATCGAGTGCAACCAACAGCAATAATCCATTATTCTTGTCCTTCTTTCCGAGTTTCCCTTCTGCAAGCTCCCACGCATAGCCTTCTATATCTCTGCCTTCAAGGCTCGGCACTGTAACAATTGCGAACTCCGCGGTCCCAGAATCCTGCAGTTGTTTACATATTTGTTCTAGTTCTAACTTATCCGCATAAGAAATTATCCCCGCATAATCATTTACATACCCAGTTAGTTCGATTTGTGCGAATACACAAGGTAATAATAGCAATATTATCAATATTCGCTTCATACTGGCCTATTTTTCCCTTGTCTATTTAATTGTTTGGCGTGTAGTTGTTTTATCTGTTATTCTCTAATCTGAGCTTTGCTGTTCAAAGAAGTCCATCGCGAAGAGTCTTCCATATTCAATAGTTGTAAATACTATTGTTACTTTATAATTCATTCATCTTTTTTTGGTTTCTTTTTGAGCTCTTCAAATGTTCTTGCTTCGTTTTCATTTTCTGCTCTGAAGGTGCGTAATCGCTCTCGGAGCTCTATTGTGAATTCTAATGCTTCTTCATCGTCGATTTTGTATACTCTTTGGAGGTATATTGCAGCTTTTTCTGGTGATTCTTCCAGCAGGTCTATTACTATTCCTGGATGGGCAGCTCTTATGTCTCTGTCATATGGTACAAATGATTTTATTTCTCGAAGTATGTATGTGTGTTCTGGATCCTCTCTTTCATAAATATAATCTACTATTTCTTGATCCTCAACTTCTCCTCTTATAACTTCTAACGATGGCACTATTTCTTCTCTATGTTCCCTTGATACTCTTTCTCTGTCATGGTCCTTTTTGTTTTGCAATGTTACAGCCTCTTCCAGACTTTTCTTTTCGATTATGCCTGATTTATGTTTGTCTCTTGCTTCTAATGTTACGAGTGGTATGTCGTCGTATTCTCCGCCGCCGTGTTCTGCGAATAACTCTTTGAAATAATCATATTTTTTTTGCAGTTCTGGTCGACTTCTGAATTCTCTTGAATGGTTGAGGTATGCTGCGAAATGTTCTGCGAAATCTTCTTCCATGAGGCCTATGTCGCTTAACATTGATACCTTTTCGCCGCTTCGTGCGTCCTCGCCTGTATAGATTTGGCGCATTACGTTTATGTCATATATGAAGTTTTTTGGGTCTGTTTTTGCGTCCGCAGCTTTGCTTATCACCATCCAGTTTTTTCTTTGCTTTTCTGTCATTTCTGTCCATACGCCGTGCCCTAGTTCATGTGCATATGTATCATAATGTATCTGCATCTCCATAATATTGAATTTTGAGAATGGTTCATCTTCAGGTGAATAAAGCGTTATTGTTTTGGAGAATCGGTCATATGTTCCTAGTGTTGCCATTCCTCCAAGTACTAGCTGTTCTGCATCGTCTGACATGAATTCTCGTTTGATTTGGCGTATCTCGGGCACTAGACTTCTAGGGATCTTGTCTAGCGTCTTGAGTAATGCTTCAAGTTCAAATTTTCCTATTTTGAGTGTATAGTTGAACATTTTTCCAGTAACGGCAGTCTTTGCAAAGGCAATTTGCATCGGGTTGTCTTCCAACCGAAGTGACTTTACTGATCTTTGTGGTATTATGATGCCGTATCTTTCTCTGAATTGTTGTCTTAGATCATCCATTGGAAGTTCTCTGTGTGTATTTAATTTCACTTCAATGTCTTCTGCGTAATGCTCGAAGACCCAGCTGACCATCTCATTATTTCTTGATATGTCGTTTGTTGAAAAGTATATGTTTTCTTGAGCGACTAATTGCAGATAGTGTTCATATGGCACATATTCTATTTCTACACCTTCTTGGCTGAGGATTTTTATTCCTTTTCCGTATGGTAAAATATATCCGCTAAATGCTTCTTCACCAAGGATTGTTTGTGGTACGCGTTCGAGCAGACCGCTTAGTATTACGATATCTTCTTCAGAGTATAGTTCATCACGTGCCAAGTCATATATTTTTTTGTTTGATAATGTTGTCTTGACTTTTGCTTCAAGAGCACCTATTTCTTCTGATGTCATGGCGTCTGCGATTCTACCTTCTACTGCGCGGTCCTGTTCTGCGATTGCCCTTTTCAGTTTGCCATCCCCCCGGATTAATGCATTATGCCTATACTCGTCGAATATTTTTTGATAGATTAACTGGTCTGATATGCTTAGCAGCATTAGCGATTTGAATGCCTTGTTGAATGCACTGTTGAATTTACAGAAGGCCGCTTGTTCTGTTACGCCTGTGATTCCTGCAGCAGAGAACGCATCTCTCGAATTTTCCCTTTGCATATCGAATGAGTTGAGGCCATCGAATCCGAATTCTATTCCGTCTATGTTGAAGTCCAGTATCGTTGGTACTCCGTATTCTTCACAGAAGTAGACACGCGGCATTTTTTGGATTGTTGATAACCATGCGATTTCTGAGCTTGATATTTCAGGCATTACTCTCCCGACATCTTCTATCGTTCTTGCCATATCTAATCCTTTTTCTTTTAGGTAGTGTTTTCCTGGTCCATTCAAGTATACTAGCACCTTTTCCAATCCTTTTTCGAACGATATGTTCTCAGCTATTGTCTTAATGAGCTCTTCTCTTTTGCCTGCGAGTCCGAGTTCTTCTCTTATTTGTTCCAGGCTGTCTTTCTGTTTGGCAATTATGGCATGTCTTGATCTAATTAAGCTTAATGAGCCTGCTGCTGATGTTTCTTTTTTTTGGGAGTATTTGCCTTGCATTTCTGATAGTGTGACATCTTCTTCTTGGCTGTGGAATGCTCTCGTTATTTCGTCTTTTCTTGCGAGAAGTTGTTTTGATGGCTGCCAACATATTAATTGCTCATGGTCTGCTGCGCGTATTAGGCTGTTTAGTGATCGCTTCTTTTTCTTTGCCATGACGAATCAGTTCAAACAGCACTATATAAAGCTTTCTATTTTACTCACTGTAAAGTAACAATTCTTTTTGTGTTTGTCGTTTGCGTTTTTTGCCTAACAACTCTTTTATTTTCAAGAAATCTTCGCCTAACATTTTCCTTAGCGGCGGTTTATACAGCATTGCTGCAGGATGATACAAAGGAATCACAGTAAAGCTCATTCCATCTATCTTGACTTCTCTTGCTTTGCCGTGCAGTGTTGATATTCCTGAAATTTTGTTCATTCCGTCTACATTAAATCCGGCTAATACAAACTTAGTGGAGAAATTACCGAGAGTGGCCAGAACTTTTGGCTTTATCGCTTTGATCTGTTCTATGAGAAACGGCGTATGCCGTCTGATTTCTTCTTCTGTAGGATCTCTGTTTTCTGGCGGCCTGCATTTGAGTATGTTTGCTATGTAGCAGTCGTCCAGCGTCAGTCCGATAGAATTCAGTAATTTGTCCAGTTCTTTGCCTGCCGCTCCGACAAATGGTATTCCCTGCTCATCTTCTTTTGCTCCTGGCGCTTCTCCGATAAACATGATGTCCGCATGGGGGTTTCCTTTGCCGAATACTATATTCTTGCAGCCGTCTTTCAGCGGGCAGATTAACTCCTTGTCTATTTTTTCCCTTATCTCCTCTAATTCCATAATTTGAGAATTCTTTCAGTGCTTTTTAACTCTTACGTTGGCACAGTCCAGTTTCTCACGAATTTCTTTCTTGAGTGAATTTCTGCTTCAATTGCTTCATTCATTCTTGCGTGGAATTCATCTAATGTGAGCCTGTCTTCTAGGTAGTGGCAGGTTGCATCTCTGAGCATGCTGTTTAATTTTTCTGGTTCTGCAAATGTCTCATCTTGTATGAATGTTAGTGGCTCTTCACCTTTTATGAATGGCCTTATTGCATCTATTGCTAAATACATGCTCATTATACCTTTTATTTTTGCTGATCTTTCTAAAGGAGTTTGTCCGGTCAATAGTTTGTTTAGTACGAATGCAAGTGTATAGACGTCTATTTTTGGCGTGTATAGTAAGTGTATCATGTGATCTGGTGCTAGAAAATCAAAGGATGCGGCGAGGTTATTTATGTCTATTTTTGT
>JAHWHO010000122.1 GCA_019323255.1 Candidatus Woesearchaeota archaeon | reverse complement strand
TCCCTGTAGCCATAAAATGCGATATACTTCTTACCAAGAGGGGTCTTCAGTTCCCGAAGGTCCTAGAGGTGTCGTAATGTCCCTCAACTTCAAAGGCATAATTCAAAATGGATAAGAAAATTGTTCATCCACAATATCGAGACCCAATACGAGAATATACAGGCAAGCTATTGAAAGAACTCGTGGCTGAAGCTGGTAAACGCTGTTCCCATCCCTCCTGTGATTCACAATATCTATCATTAAATGCTCATCACATCATTTATCATGCAAGAGGAGGGCCGACTAACAGGCTAAATGGACTTTTACTTTGTAAAAGATGCCACAAATTATTACATGACGGACTAATTCCTCAACGTTTAGTTTATATAATAAAAAACTGGATATTATCATCCAGGACAGCTCCGCTACCAATTAGCAATATTTCAGCTGAAGAATTAGAAAGCAAATCAGATAGCATCGCAAATGACAAATCTTTAACTGTAAACGAGAAGTTCAGCGAATTAAATGACATATTAATTGCCGCCAACTTCCTGCCATCAAAAAGTTCCATGTTTTTTGTATTTGTAAATACAATAGCTGCAAAAGTGCGCATTTTAAACGATGGCACATATACGTTGCGGTCTAGTCTTGATAACATGCTTATTTCAATGGATCATCGCCGCAAATGGGCACAAATACTCGCTGCTAATGCGTTCAGATATGCAGAGGAGATCAAATATCAATGGCAATCACTCTATTTATTACATAGTAGAGCAGTAGGATTTAACGCTCGAAACAAATTTTCCTATGCAGTCAATGAATTCAAGAATGCCTTAGCATACCTTGAAAACATGCGAGTATCAAATGACAAAAAAAACGAAGCAAAGCAGGTAAAAACTAGGCTATTACGCGAAATGGCTGTATGCAGGGCAAAAGAAAAGCATCGTTCAACAAAAGCAAAAAACGAATTTCAGCTGAGTTTCGATATGGCGCATTCAATAGGGGAATTACATAACATAGACGACGCTCTTGTCAGATGTGTTGAAGGTTCCATCTATCTTGGCGAGTTATCCAGTGCCGAAACATATCTTGATAAACTATATCTTAATTGGCCAAGGATGGATAACCATCTAAAAGCAATTACAATGAAAATGGATGCAAAACTTTCCATAGCACAAAATAGAATGGACAATGCCGAAAATTTAATTGAAAAAGGACTCAACTGGAGCTCAGACCATGGATTTTACCACCAAATGTATCATTTCAAGAGACTGGAATGGCAGATGAAACTCGAATTCAAAGACAATCGTCAACGCATCATAACTTAATACTATCTTGAATAATAAAAACTCCGCAATATCTGCGATCGGCATGCATCACCCTTACAGATACTTCCCGCATCTCATCCGATAATCCTTTTATACCTCCTTTCTTTACTACTTTCTAAAAATAACAGAGCCGCGTGCTCAGAAAGGAGGTACAGCCATGAACGCTGTATGTTTGTCTGGTTACATAACCAGAGTAGCGGTGAACGGGGACAACGTCCTGCGCTTCACCATGGTAGCCAAACACGGCTACAACGCAAAGAAGGGCCAGAAGATGACGGAATTCATTCCGTGCTGTCTTTTCAAGCCCTCAGAAAAGATGAGGAGCCTTTTCACACAGGAAGGCATCCATCTGGAGCTAAGAGGCAGGATCTCAAGCTCGAAGTACGAAAAAGACGGCGAAGCAAAATACTCAACGCAGGTCATCGTTGACCCGCAAAGCATAAGCTTCCTCAAGTAAAAGCCTTCACCGTCAACGGTAACAGTTCCAAGTAGTTCTAACACTAAAAGGGGCAGAAATGCCCCTCTTTTTTTGCCCAAAGAAAGGAGAAGGCATGAACATAAGCTTAATCCGCTTAGAAATGGTTAAAGACAAAAGCATCGAATACGAAAACGTGCAGCTAAGAAACTCCAAAGACCTCGCAAACATCGGCTTCAAGCTCCTCGCAAGGTCAGACCGCGAAGTATTCCTCCTCGTCTGCCTCAACACAAAAAACCAGATAAACGCAATCCAGGAAGTATCAATAGGCAGCCTCAGCTCATCAATCGTCCACCCAAGGGAAGTCTACAAGCTCGCAATACTCAACAACTCAGCATCCGTAGCATTCCTCCATAACCACCCATCAGGAAGCACAGACCCAAGCCAGGACGACATCGAAATAACAAAACGGCTCGTAGAAATCGGCAAGCTCTTCGGGATAAAAGTGCTCGACCACGTCATCATAGGCGACGACACATACTTTTCACTCATGGAAAAAGGAACGTGCGGATTCTGACAACAAATGAAAGGAGATATGACATGAGCATGATAAAGGTAAAGGAATATCATGACAAACTGATTGAAGGAGTAAAAAAGGTGCTTGCCTCAGATAATTTCAAAGAACTGCTGCGCTTCTCAGCAAAGTTTCACAAATACAGCTTTGGCAATACCCTGCTCATCTGGATACAACGCCCTCTTGCAAGCCACGTAGCCGGAATAAAAGTCTGGAATTCACTTGGAAGACACGTAATTAAAGGTGAAAAAGGGATAGCCATATTCGCGCCGGTAACAAAGAAATTCAAAAGCGAAAAACAGGATGTCTTCCTGAGCGTTGAAACTCCTGAAACATCAGAACATTATGAAAAGGAACGACTCTTAGGCTTTCGAGCCGTATACGTGTGGGACATTGAACAGACAGAAGGCAAACCAGTACCATCACTAAAAACAGAAGCCCCAGTTGCAACTGGAGACCCTGAAATGCTCTTCACACGAATACTGACCGCCTCAGTAGTCCCTGTAGGTTTTGAGGACATAACCGGCAAGGCAAAAGGCTACTACCTGCCAAAAGAAAAGCGAATCGTCCTCTCGCTTAAACTGTCACCTGAAGAAAAACCAAAAACATTGCTTCACGAGCTCGCCCACCACCTGTCCCTAACACAAGCGAACAAAGAGGGAAAAGACAAAAAAGACCGCCCACAGGAAGAAGTCATCGCAGAAGGTGCCGCATTCATGGCAGCAGCATACTTCGGCCTTGACTCGTCATGCTACTCATTCCCCTATGTAGCCTCATGGGGACAGGACGTAGAGAAAATCCTTTCAGCAGGAACTTCCATGCGCACAGTAGCGCATCAGCTTATA
>JAHWHO010000121.1 GCA_019323255.1 Candidatus Woesearchaeota archaeon | reverse complement strand
TCGACTTGCTTATGCCCGGCTGGATTGGTGTGAAAACAGACCTTGACGCCAAAGATATCATTGAGGATGTTAAGGACAGGTTCTCTACAAATCCCGAGTACGTGAAGGCGACTAAGCGATGGATTCCTGTTGACCATTGGTGCACTTTAGAGACTCTGCCAAGTACAGTAAAAGAGGAGTATGGCGAAATCTTAACTGACAAGGACCGGTGTTTTATCGACTTAGAGGCGCACAATGCTGATATTGACAAAGCAGGGACGATCAAGGCGATTAGCGAGGTTATTGGCGCGAAGCTTGACGACGCTCCTGTTGATAAGATACTGCGCATCGACGTCTTCCCTAAAGCAGTAGCAATTGCAAGGGTCAAGCGCCATTCTATTTTCCAGAGCGCATAAAATTATTAATACTGGTTTTCTCTACCGTTGAATATGAAAAGAGCTGTGCTGCTTTTTGTGCTTTTGCTGGCGTTTAGTGTTAGCGCAGCCGACGTGAAGATTAAGGATTATCCATACTTTTTTGTAAAAGACGGCCTGTTCAATGCGAAATATGTTGTCGGTGCTGAGTCGCCTGCTCTCGATACTGTTACCGCGACAATTCTTTCAACAAATCTTGCACGCTTTGAGGATTTCAAGACCGCTGTCGGCACATCCGCGCTTGATTCTGATATTCCTAATATCCTGAACGTGAATGCCATTGTGATAGGGAATCCCTGTGACAACCAAGCCGCATGGCAGCTTGAGGGTTATCCTGCAGACTGCGAGGAGGGCCTTGCCGACAGCGCGGGGTACGTCAAGGTGTTCAGCAATGGGAATAAGGTGCAGGTTCTTATTACAGGGCTTTCTGCAGAAGACAGGCAGATTGTAGGCGAGAAGCTTGCAGAAGGTGATCTTGACAATACTGACAGCGAGCTGTTTGTTTATCAGACCGGCACAGGCTCCACACCATCTAAGAAAAGCCAAAACAGCAGCAATCATACTGAAAGCAAGCCTACACCCACCGGAAACATAGTCTTAACCCCTAAAACGGAAACAGTACCCGTTGATAATAACAAGCCTTATGAAAGAATAGACATCTGGGATTGCAGGAACAGGCCCGGCTTTTTTGGCAGGATCTGGAATGCGATTATAAAATTCTTCAAAGCCGTTTTTTGAATTTGTATCGTGTAAATGCTTCTTCTGCTTTTGCTGCTGTTGGCCGCAATAATGGCTCTTTTTGCAGCATTTCGTGCATGACATCGCTTAGCTCATCGCCGACTGGCTTTAGTGTTTTTAGCCGCAGGGGTTCGCAGGCCACTTTTGCCAAGTTCACTTCCATCGGTGTGTCACCTTCAAAAGGCAGTCGGCCTGCAATGGCCTCAAAGAGCACCATTGCCAAAGAATAAACATCGCTTCTTGGCGAGAAGTCCCGATCCATCAAAACTTCCGGCGCCACATAAAAGCTGTCTGTAAGCTTGCCGTCAAAATTCATGCTTTTGTCTGCAGAAGGTGGTTCATTCTTAAAAACTTTCGCAGAGCCAAACCTTATCAGTTTCACCCTCCCCTCAGCTACAATTATCGATAACGGGCTTATATCCCTGTGGACTATCCCTTGCTTATGAGCACAGTCGAGTGCAGAAAGAATTGCAGCGCCATACTGCACGGCCTGCGCTGTTCGAAGGCCTGAATTCATGCACTCTTCTAGTGGCTCTCCTTTGACATACTCAAGTACAAGGTAATCCTGTCCTTCATGCTGGCCGAGCGCGTAGACTTTTGGTATATTTGGATGGCTCATTGAACGTAGGATCTCGCGCTCTCTTGCCATTAATTTAGCAATTTCTGACTCATTCCCTCCAGGGTAAAGCTTTAGCACAACGTCAGCGCCTGATGTGGTGTGCTTCGCTAGAAAGGTGTCTCCACCGGCACCTCTGCTTAATTCCCCGGTGATTTCATACGTTCCCCCTACTTTGTCGCCGGGCCGCAGTGTATCAGAAAAGGCCATTGAGACCCCCTTAATCGCGATCTTTTTTAATTATTTAGCCATTGTAATTTCTAGTACGCAATGTTTATATACAGAGAACCCCAAAATAGTCCCATGATAAAAAAGAGCGTATGGCTTTTGTTAGGATTGTTGCTTGTATCATCTGTTTGTGCAGCAACCTTCTTTCGCGATACTGTTATCTACACGGGCACGTTAAGCCCTTCCGATCCAATTATTTGCGACAGGGATGCAGGCGGCATAGCGCATTTCCGCGACAGGCTGCACAAGTGTTTTTTGGACAGTACCCACGATGGCTTTTGGCAGAATAATGAGCAGGTGCTGGGTTTTGGCAAGAAGATTGGCGATCAGATGATGTATATCTGGCCTACGGATCTTTTCAAGTACAGCCAGTCTTATTACAACAAGCGGATCGACTGCGACGGTGTTGTCATCCTGACTGAGCCTAAAGCAGACAGGCTTGGTCTGTTCAATGCGCTTAACTGCACTCAGCACGATTCGATAGGATTCTGCTGTCCTGAGGATATTTTTCCTGCGAAAGAGAACAGTGTTTTCCTGGCCGCACCACCAGTTTATGTGGACCCAAGGAGCACTTCGCTTCTCGTAGTCTCGAAAACGCAGTGGGATCGCGTAAGATTCGGTATGAGCGAGGATTTATTTGTCGAGAAAGCAGTAAGGACCGAGAAGCAGCGATGCGCCAATAATGAAGGGGATCTTTTCATCTGGGACACATCATTTGGCGGATTCTTTAGTGACAAGAGCAATTATCACGACGGGGAAAGAGTATTTCTTTTCACCAAGCCCGATTATGAAATAACCCCGCTTATTTCATGGTGTGATCAATAAACTCTTTTGTCTTTTGTATTATCATTTCTTCATTTTCGCCGCTTAATACATCTCTAAGCTTGGCCGCTCCCTTGATTCCTTTTGTAAAGCACTGGGCTTGGCGCATGAGTTTTGGTTTAGTCAGCAGTTTGTACTTTTTCGCATACCGGATATACTGTTCAAATGCCTTGATTTTTTCTTCTTTTGTTGATCTGGTTTCTCTGCCCGTCGCAAGATAGCCCTTCACTCTCTTGAAGATTAAAGGATCTCCGATTGCCGCCCGGCCTATCATCACTGAATCTGCAATTTTGAGCATTTCTTTTGCATCTTTTCCTGTCCTTACATCGCCGTTTCCTATTACAGGTATGCTGAGCTCTTTCCTGACCTTGGCTATTAGGCCCCAGTCCGCTTTGCCGCCATAGCCCTGCGCTTGTGTCCTTGGGTGGAGTGTTATCGCTGAAGCGCCGGATTTTTCTATCAGTTTGGCTACCCTTGCCGCGTTTACCCTTTTGAAGCCTGCGCGCATTTTGGCAGTTACCGGCAGCGCAATATTATCTACTAACGCCTTAATTATCTGCCCGATAAGTTTTGGTTTCCTCAGAAGCGAGCTTCCATACCCTGAGGATATTACATTGTTGCCGGGGCATCCGAGGTTAATGTCAATTATGTCGCAATTATCCTCAACTGCTCTTGCTGTCTGGACGACTTCCTCAACATTGTTTCCGGCCACCTGCACCGCGAGCGGCCTTTCTTCTTTGAGCAGCAGGGGGAGGTCTTTGCCTTTTACTGCACTTCTTGAATGCAGCATTTCGGTCCACACTATGTCTGCGCCGTACTTCTTGCATGTTAATCTAAAAGCCGCGTCTGTTACGTCTTCCATTGGCGCCAGAATTATCTTGTTTCTGAAATCCATTTTAAGAAAAAGAAATGCAGGATATAAAAAAGTTATTTGGGGCCATTTTCAAAAGGCTTAAATAATTGATTTGCATAGTTCTTATTATGAAATATGGCACCCTGCTTGGAGTCTGTATTCTTTTGGTACTTCTCGGCGGTATTTTTGCGAGCCTTTATTTTGCATACGGTGCTGTCGGCAAGGCTGTGCAGCGTGCTGAAGTGCAGAAAGAAATCGTGCCCT
>JAHWHO010000120.1 GCA_019323255.1 Candidatus Woesearchaeota archaeon | reverse complement strand
GTAACTAATACCAAGAATAAGACGCATGATTATGTGTGCGCCAATGATAAGTTTACAGAGTGTGGTGCCCTTGCCCCATTCAGCAGTATTCAGAACGCAGGCATTGGTGATGAGCTTTATGTCCAGTCTCTGCATTATTGCACTGATGATAATAAATGGGTGACGAGCCTTGATTCGTATTCCGCGATCTGCAATACAACCACTGGCTTAACCTGGACCGGAACTCATTGCTGTGGAGAGCCCGATGATTCGCTTGCATCTTATCAGGAATCTCAACCTTCAATCGGGGCATGTTTCAACAACACGTTCATTCCTACTGGTGCGTTGATGGAGAATGGTGCGGTGCTTAATTATCGCGGCAAGTTTGTTTTCTGCGACCCGAATGAATTGCCGAATTTGGTTCAGTCCACGACACCTTTGTCTCCTTTTAGTTTTGAGCCTTATGTCTATGGTTTATGCGGCGATCCTCTCGAGGCTGAAACGGCAGGCAGCAACAGGTTTGCCGTGTGCAATCCTTTTGGCTTGTGGTCTTTCAGGCCTTCGGGCAACATTACTTACAATAAGAGTGTCGTATGGGCTACAAGCGCTGAGCCTTCCGGCTGCTGCGGCTACGATGAATGCTGGGACGGCAACCAGTGTGTTGCGCAGGGTGATTATTACAAGATCAGCGGCAGGGGGTTCAGATGCGTTTAGTTATTTTTGCACTCATCCTGTCTTTGTGTGCTGTTGCTGCTTTTGCGCAAGGTGCTTCCTGGCAGCCTGTTCCTCTTAAGTACACATGGGACTATCTTAGTTCTGATTTCTGCCCTTCTGAGAAGCAGTGTCTCGTCAATCCTCTATACAATGAAGCATACAACGGGCAGCCCGCTCTTTATTTCCAAAAAACCGCCGCATCTGAGCTTCCGAAGTGCATCAACGAATCTCAGTACATTCTTGACCATATGTGTGTTAACGGCTCATGGTCTTCAAGGACTCGTAATATTGCTGAGCAGTTATTGTCGATTGTATTATCAAAAGGCTTGACTAAGTATGAGCTTTTCTGCGACAAGTACCCTGCATCTCTGAATACTTATGATTATTTTGAGGGCAGTCATTTGGTGCTGGATTCTATTGGCACGTGCACGCTTGGTGTCCGCAACAATGATTGTGCGAATAATTTCTGTGTTCTTACTGCTGAAAATGCTGTTGCGTTTGGAGTTTCTTTGAATAAGCCGATAAGTGATTCTTCAGATTCTTTCCTTTTTGCGCTTGGCAAGTCGCGGACTTTGTGCAATAATGTTCCTGATTCGGATGTTTTTTCTTACTGCGGTGAGGATGTTTACTATAATCCTGTTCTTAATGCGGTGATATTCTTCAACGCATCTGTCCCTGCAGCCTCGGCTCCGCGCTCTTTCATAGATGGTTTGTATTCTGACATCCAGCAATACGGTCTTGCTTCCGGCTATTCTGTTTTCAATTTTACGCCTGCGTTTAATCAGCTGCGCGTCGGCAGGAACAATAATGAGTTTGCTTTCTCGTTCAAGCAGAAGGGTGCAGGCGCTTTGAATGAGCAGTATGCAGGCTGGTATTTCTATAATTTTGATATTCCTGATTCTGCCTGCGATTATTATTTCAAGCCTGCAGGAAACCCTTCCTATGTTGGCTGTTATCCAAAGAATGATTCCTATTATGTTGTGTCTCACTGGAATTCCGCTCTTCCGAGCAAGGGAGTTACTGTTGATTGGAGCCTTTTCTCGGGCAGTATGAGGGTGATGCAATGAGGGCGCAGATTACGGTTTTCATAATTCTTGGCGTGCTGATTCTTGCTGCTTTTGCTGTTGTGATCTATGTTGCTACAAGTATGGCACGGACTGAGACCAGGAAGCCGTCTACAGAGGGAACTCAGTCTGTGCAGGATTATATTTCATCTTGCCTTGAGTCTGTCTCCAAGGAAGGCATTGTTTCGCTGGGCAGGCAGGGAGGTTATCTGTTTGATTTCCAGGGCGGGCTGACTTCAGCATCATCAGTTCCCACGGTGAAGTATGAAGGATTTAATGTCGCTTTTGATATTCTTCCTCCTGAAGGTGCTTTTTCTTTTTATCAGGCCGATCCTCCTGTGTATCCTTATGATAAGTTTCCTTACATTGCGGGCAACATTTCCTTTACCGGTTTTTATGGGCTTAATCGTCTTCCTGCACTATTTAATATGAGGCAGAGCATTAGGTCTTCTCTCGAAGCTTTCATCTCAACAGGTATGGCGTCATGTGCGGATTTCACAGGGTTTTCAAATATGAAAGTTACTGCGGGACCCGCAACTGCATCTATCATCCTTGCAGGCAATAAGACTCATCTCTCCGCCGAGCATTTCTTTACTGTTTTGCTTGATTGGCCGCTGAATATTACTTACGCCAATGGTGAGAAGCTTGAGCTGCGGGAGTTTGCTGTCAAGGTTCCTGTGCGTCTGGCTTCTGTTTATTATTTTGTGAACGAGCTGATCAACAAGGATGTTTCAGATATTAATTACGAGCCGCATGCGGACAAGGGTTTTGATGTTTCTATAGAGAAAATCTCTTCAGGAAGTGTTGTTAAGATCCTTGATCCTGTCAGCGAGTTGGAAGATGCGCCTTACGAGTTTTGGTTTGCGAGGATGAATCGTGCGCCTGCGTTATGGTATATTGACGTAGGCGGGCTTTCTTCGGTGTATACGGGCACTAAGGTCTCAATACACAATAATGTGCTTAAGATTGAGGATGTTTGCGAAGACGAGGATTATGAGTTCCCGCTATTCGCATCTGATCCCGACAATGATACTGTTAGTTTCAAGCTTGATGATTCCGGTTTTGCTTCCGCGCCGGGTCCTAGTTCATTTACTGTTTATGCGCGTGACGGCTCATTGGAAGATTATCAGGTTTTGGATTTCAATATTGTACAATGTCCATAAGATTTGTTTTGGTTGCCTTGCTGGCTCTTGCAGCTCTTCCTGCTTTTGCGCAGAATATAGGCTGCTGTTGTGAGCCTGTTCTTCACACAGGTTATCCTGATTCTGAAACGGCATGCCTTGCAAAGAATTTCACTTATCTTCCGCCGAGCTCGTGGCCTACTCCGGGTATTATGCCGCCGGGCCAGACTTGCGATGATATCTGTAATGCTTCTTTGCTGAATGTCTCTTTGCCTGTATGCGGCAATGGAATTTGCGAGCCTACCGAGGATTCAGCAACCTGTCCGCAGGATTGTTATGTTCCTTCAATCGGCGTCTGTTTAGATCCGGCATATGATGCTCCGCCCCAGGTTTCTGTCAAGCCCGTAAAGGGTGAGCTTGCATTGAATATTTCGGTTAGCACACAGTGCCCGTACTCTGTTGCGATAATTGAGAGGTGTAAGGGCTCTGCATGTTCCGGCTATGTCGAGAAGGCAAGGGGATATGGCACCCACGTAGATTCTGATGGTTTGCTTTGGGATTCTATTTACAGTTATCGTGTTAAAGTTGAGTATATTGCGGGCGGTACTAGTAATGCTGCGCTGAAATCAGCCTACACTGGTGACATAGAGTGTGAAGGGCAGGGTGCTTCTGCATTCTGCATAAGCAGGCAGTTTTATGATAAGTTCCAGCCGTATCTTACGCAGAACGGTTACGGTTCGATAGTTCCTTTCCCCGCCGCAGGATTTAGTGCAGCAGTAAATATGGTCTTTGGTTCAAAATTCAATTCTGCTTGGGAGTGTGACAGTGATAATGTTCTTTCTGCTGCAGGCGCAGTTTGCTCTGCCAGTGAAGTTTGTGCCGTAGGTTCCGGCGGTCCGAGGTGCTTGAGCAAGAAGGCAGATTGTTCCGGTTTCAATCCATTTGATTTGTTTGGAAGTATTGCCGCATGTGAAGGCTCCGCAGTTCCGAATAATTGTTTCTTTGACAGGAGCCATACTGTTGCTGACTACTGTTATTCCTGTAACAGTATCAGTGCCTGTTATGATTACAAGTCTGAGGGCGCATGCACTAGGGATAATTGCGGTGTTGGCTTCTGCGACTGGAAACCAAGTATTGACGGCACGGGTGTTTGCATTGATGTGCAGAAAGACAATTGCGCAAACTGCAATAAGGATGCTTCTGCGGGAAGCCCTACGGGTGCTGTCGTCTCTGTTTTTGATGCATGCACTGATGATAAGGCTGAAGCGCTTTCAACTGCGTCTTTCCCTTGCTTCTATGATCGTGCAGGCAAGAAAGCCGATGGCTGTGATGCTGCCTACTGCCAGCTTTATGCTGCAGACCAGTGCACCGGCACGCCAGTAAGGTTGGACGGGCGTAACAGGATCATCAGCGGCAGCAGTGATCCGTGCAATATCGGGGTTTGTGAATTAATTGGCGTTGGTGCTTCGGGTTATTGTGTGAAAAATGCAGATGGTTCTACTGGCATAAACCTGGCTGATTGCGCGCCGGGAGATATGGTTTGTGAGAAGGATTATTTTCCGCCTCAGACTACAATTTATGCTTCCGGTCCTGCTAATAGGGTTGATTATCTTAACATTCGTGTAGAAGACCGTCTGGAAAGAAAAGGCCCGCTGCTTGATAAGACTGCAGAAGCAGGATACACAACTCATATCTGTGTGGTGACGCCGAATAATCCTTGCAATGATGCATCTGCATTTCCAATCTCAGTGTCTGCAGACCAGCTTATCGTGCATGATTTGAAGCTTAAGAAGGCAACAACTGTTCTCGCTAATCTTTCGTTGGGCGATAATACCATTAAGTACTATACTGAAGATCCTAATAGGAATCTTGAGGTTGTGAAGAATCTCACATTCCATGCGTGTAAGAACTGCGCAGGGCCGATTCTGATCAATGTTTCTATTTCAGGAGGGGATGTTTTCAATGATGCGCTGTACACCAGTGCTGCTAATCCTACAATTGTTTTTCATTTTGATGAGCCTGCAGATGTTGGTTTTGTGCGGCTGATGAAGTCCGGCACGAACATGCCGATTCAGAGAGCAGGGTCTGGGTTCTCGGATACTTTGACCTTTACCGCCAATTCATTGGATGGAAAATATGGGCTTTCTTTGAATGTGTTCAACAAGGATTCAATTTATCTTGATGCTCCGCTTGAATATGACCTTTACGCTAATTCAGGAGTCGCTGTTGCTACAAGTCCTGCTGATGGTGAGGTTGTCAATGGCACTTTCGTGGATATAGCATTGAATTTCTCGATGCCTGTGACGCTGAACAATGTTTCGGTTCTGCATGATGATTTCATGAATCCTTATGCGCCTTCTTACGCTGTCGAGGATATTACTGCTGCACTTTCAACATCAGATCATGCTAATTTTGCTTATCGGCTTAATCCGCTTGTTGCGGGCGTGTATAAGCTCGTCATTGATGCGAAAGCCGTGAATAACTTGAGGATTGCAAAAGAGGTGACATTTTTTACTTCATCAATGCCTGCGCGTTTGAGGCTGTTGAAGCCTTCGTTTGGCGTAACTGCTACGGCAGGCTTTGATATTGCAGTTGGGACGAGCCTTCCTGCTGAGTGCAGGTATGTGTTTGGTGTTCCGACTGCGCCGCCTGCATCCCAATTCTCTTTGCTTGGCGTAATGTCAGGCACGAAGGTTCATACAGCTCAGAGTCTTTACATGCCTTTGGGAAGCACGTCTGCGCGATTGCATGTGCTGTGCAAGTTTGCTTCAGGGATTGTCCGCCAGACCTTCAACATATCTTTGGATCCCGAACGCCCTGATATTGTCGAGGCGTATGCGCTTCCTGCAGCTGTTGCTGAGAGTTATTACCCGAATAGTTCTGTTTATGTAACAACACTTTATGTCCAGACAGATAAGAAAGGGTTCTGCAAGTATTCCAAGTTAACTTCTGATTTCACCATGATGGAGGGCTTTTTTCCCGGGTTTAACCTGTCTGCAAAGAAATCCCATTCTGCAGATGTTAATGTAAGCGGCAAGGGGTCTTATGATTATTATGTTGCATGCGCGGGCCTTAATGAGCTGAAGAGCCCGTCGAGAAAGATCACGTTCAAGGTTGATCCTTCTTTGAAGTTTGCAGTAGTGCGGGCCACAAAAGAAGGTTTCTCTGATACGAATATTTCTCTTGGTGTTGTTGCCAATAAGCGGGCAATCTGTTATTATTCTGAGAATAATGCATCTGCGAATATCCCGTTCAACAATGGGACTTTCGATTTCACGCATAAGCAGAGTGTTATTGTCGCAGGGACAGGCACGTATACGTTCTATGTTGATTGTTACTCTGCTGCAAGTGAGCGGGTGAGTTTGACCGTCCCTGTATTTGTTGATACTACAATTCCGTCCATGGTTTATGTGAATGATTCGTCTCAACTGCTGGAAAACCCGGAGGTCTCTTGGTACTCGAACAAGCTAAGGGTGTCTTTCAAAGGAGAAGATCCTGAGAGCGGAATAGATCATTATCTTGTTTCATTGTTCGAGAAGGATAATTCCTCAATTATGCTGCTTGATGATGTTGCTATGAACGACAGCAAGCCTGTTTTTGTCACGCAGCGGACGCACGGCGGGTCTTTGAATCTTGAGAACAATACTTATTACCAGTTCAGCGTCAAGCCGGTGAATAAAGTAAGGCTTGTCGGCGATGCTATGGAAAGCGATGGCGTTCTTGTAGATACTTCAAAGGCGCCTGCACAGTGCTTTAATTTTGTAAGGGATGGCGATGAGACTGATGTTGATTGTGGTGGCTCGTGCAGCGCATGTGCTGCGGGCCTGAATTGCAATAACAATGGTGATTGCGATACTAATTTCTGTTACCAGCGTACTTGTGAGATAACATTATGCAATGACAGCATTAAGAATGGCTGGGAGTCTGATATTGACTGCGGCGGCACGACTTGTGCAGGATGTGCACTCACAGAGTCCTGCATTGCAGATTCTGATTGCGATTCCGGGTATTGTAATGGCAACAAGAAATGTGATATTAAGCCTGCGTGCGACGATGGGAAACTGAGCGGCGGCGAAACTGATATTGATTGCGGCGGCCCGTGTACGGGCTGCGGCGAGGGGCAGAACTGCCGGAAGACTTCTGACTGCTCTGCAGGTCTGACTTGCGACGTTATCAGGGCAGTTTGCACTTCAACACCAGGTGTTGAGTCGCCGCAGGATCCATGGAATACTTACAGCTTGAACGACGGCATTAGTGACGGCTGGCGCGAGAAATATTTCGGCTGTATCGATTGTGCTCAGGCCGCAGCAGACTTTGATGCTGATGACGATGGCTTGACTAATCAGCAGGAGTATGAGCGCGGCACCAACCCGACTAAGTCGGATACTGATAATGACGGCTGGTCTGATACAGAAGAAGTGAAGAAAGGGTATGATCCCCTGAATCCGGAGTCTCATCCTACGTCGATATTGGGTGCATTTTTCAAAGTTGTAGTGTGGCTTTTGATAATTGGTTTGCTTGTATTTGCAGGAGTATGGTTCTGGGCTAATAAGGAGAAGTTCTTCAGGCCTAAGCCCGTTCCGCCTGTTTATCATGCTCCTGTGAAAAGGGATGAGCTTGCGAAGCTGCGCGAGTTTGCGAGGAAAGAATCTGTTGAAGCGAGAGACTGGATTCCGCTTAAGCAGACTATTGAGAAACGTCCGCTTCCGAAGAAAGACTTTGAGAAAGAGCTGGGCAAGCTAAGGAAGGTTGCAAAAATCCGCAGGGATCGTGCACCGCTTGACGCATTGAGGGACATGCTCGCGTCGCTGCCGCCGGATGCTGTTCGCGAGCTTAGGAACCGTTACAAGCTTATGGTTGACGGCGTGCTCTCGAAATCTGAGATCAGGGAGCTGCTTGCGAAGCTGAAAGTAACTGCGGATTATTATGAAGTTCATCAGAAAGAGTTCGAGAAGGAGATGCAGAATTATGGAAAATAAGGCGCAGATTATCGGCCAGGTTTTTATTTTCATACTTGCAGGTCTTGTTTTCATTCTTATTGTTGCTTACGGCTACAAGGCAATCCAGGGTTTTGGGGAGAAATCTGAACAGGTGTCATTGATTGATTTCAAGAATGATCTCGATCGTTCTGTTGAATCTGTGAAGAGGGATTATGGTTCTGTTAGGCAGGTTAGTCTTCGTCTGCCCTCAAAGTATGCAGGTGTTTGCTTTCTTGATTCTGAACAGTGTCCTGCGCAGGTCTGGTTTGACGGCAGCCGTATTGATTGGGCGGTTTCCGCTTGTGCTTCAAGGGCCGCGAATGTTTTTCTTGTTCCGAGGGCTCTGGATCTGAGTTTTGAGGATATTGAAGTCGAATCTCCGTTTTATGTCTGCATTCCTAACAAGGGAGGCGAGGTTGTGTTCCGCCTCGAGGGAACCGGGAAGAAAGCCAGGGTGGCTGTGTGGAAATGAAGAAAGGTTTTACGATTCAATTTAACTGGATTTTTGTGCTGATCGCGGGAGCTTTGATTCTTGCTTTTTTCTTCAGCTTTGCGCTTAAGCAGAGGTCGCTTAGCGAGGAGAAGCTTTCTGTTACGCTCACGAGCGATCTTGACAGTATTCTGGTTTCTTCGATTGTGAGCACGGGTACTGCGCAGGAGTTATTGATTCCTGAGGTTTCTTTTGAGTGCAGTGAGGGTTGTGATTGCCGTTTCAGGATCGGCCGCTCATCAAGGTCTTTCGGAGATCTTCCTATTTTCTCGACGGGATTTGTTAAGGACAAGGGCATTGTCTGGGCGCTTGACTGGAAGGTTCCTTATCGGGTTTCAAATTTTTTATATGTTACTGATGCGTCAACAAAGTTCTTTTTTGTGCACAAACCGAAAGATCCTGCAGGGGACAAGCTTCTTGCTAAAATCACTGAGCGTATTCCTCCGTTGATAGATTATGAGGTTATTGAGGATACTGATGTTACTTCTTTGCAGAATGATTATGATTCTGTACGTTTTGTTTTTCTGAATTTGCGCGCCTCTGATTATTCTTTGGATGATTCTTTTGAGGATGAGTTCACTTCAGTTTCTATTGATGATTCTTTTATTCAGTTTTATGTAAAGCCCGAGGATAAGACGTTTTTTACTATGATTCACCAAGCCCCTTATTCGGGTCTTGAGTTGATGTTCGCAGGTATTTTCTCATACGATGATGTGATGTATGAGTGCGGGGTCAGGTCGGCGCTTGCTAAGCTTAAGCACGTAAGCCATATTATCTCCGAGCGTGCAAAAAAGCTGCAGGATCTTGCTGCGGCTGCTAACCGTCCGTGTGTTTATTCGCAGGCTGTTAATGCGTTGTCCACCCAGAATCAGATAGCAGAGGATATTGGAAGGATTGATGAGTTGGATGCCACTGTTGATTTGCTTGACCGTGCCAATCGCGATGCACTGCAAAGGTCATGTCCGGAGTTGTTTTAGATGAGGGCACAGATCAAATTTTTTGAGACGATTGCTGTTTTGGTAGTTTTCTTTTTCCTTCTTATGACGGGCATTGCGTTTTACTTTGGTATGCAGAAATCAAGCATAGAGAAGGAGCAGGTGCGGGCTACGGAGATATCAGGCCTTCAGACTGCGGTCCGTGTGCTTAATCTTCCTGATCTTGACTGTTCTGTGCTTGGTGCGCGGAATGAGAACTGCATTGACAAGATTAAGCTGAATATTTTGTCAAACATGTTGAAAGATGAGTCTCTTATGGTCGATTATTTTTGGGGCTTTGGTTTCTCGAGAATATCTGTGCGCCAGGCCTGGCCTTGTCCGGATAGTTATTGCAGCGAATTGGTTTTGTATGATAATCCGCCGCTGGATGCGCAGGGCAATGTTTCATGGTCGCATGCAACGACTACCGTTACGCCTATCCTGCTGCTCGATCCTTGGCGTGATGAGAATGCTTTTGGCATAATCGAGGTGGCTGTTTATGCGCCGTAGCCAAATGGAGATTTTCGGTCTCGTGCTGATTATTATTCTTGTTACGCTTGGCCTGCTTTTTGCTGTTATTGTGCTTACGCGGCCTTCTGAAACGGGTGTTTCTTATGTAAAGGAAAGCATAATGGCGGCGAATTTTCTGAACACTATGCTTTCGACTTCCGCAATTGGCTGCGGCAGCAGGACTGTCCGTAATGTCTTGCAGGATTGCGGCTCGTCCTCTACTCCCTCGATTTGTTCTAACGGGATGAACACATGCGAGTTTGCAAGGGAGGTGATTGCGCAGATGCTTTCTTCCACTCTTGGCGATTGGGGCAAGGATTATCAGTTTTTTATAGAAGGCCCTGCGGGGCTTAAGGCCGTAAGCATCAAAACTGCTGATTGCACTGGCGAGATAGAGGGTGCTTCACGTCCTGAAAAAGTGACTCCTTCAATTGATATGGCTGTTAACTTGCGGATTTGTCGTTGATTGCTACTGTTGATGCTGCAAAGTCTGCAATTTTCTGTACAGTATGGTGTAAATGGCTCAGGAACGGTGCGTCCTCGGGATGTTTTTCTATTTGCTTTAGTATTTCTCTTTCAAGCTTGTTTCTTTCTTCTGCATGCTCATTTAGTTTTTCGAGGTCGAATTTATAGAATAATTCGTAGTATGATCTAAGCATGATGTTCACTTTTTCCATTAAAGCTATTCCTTGTGCGCTGCATTTCTGTTTCTGTTGGATTATGTATTTGTAGTCATCAGCAATTTTCTCAAGGTTCCATAATATAACATACATGAATGTTGTATATGATGGCTCTTCGTGTCCGTATTTGTTTAGCAGTCTTTGGCAGAAGTTTGTAAGCTGGTTGTTTGTTTTCTCCAGATGCAGGTATTGTGTGGCTTCTTTTTCTTCTTTCAACGCATGTGCAGTGTTTTCTGCTAATGAAAGGGTTATCAGGAATGCGCGTCTTAGTACCTGATTGAAAGTTTCCTTTAGGTCTTTTGATACTGTCTGGACTGTGATCATTTGCTCTCCCTGCTGCACTATCGCAAAGCCCATGAACAGGTCTTTTACCAGCTCCTGCACCAAATCTGCCTGTTTTGCGGTCGCATATTTGATCTCTATTTCATCATAGCCTTTTTTGTGAAGCGAGGAAAGAATCCAGCGTATTGCTCTTTCTGAGCTTTTGCTCACATCTACGAATGTTTTGTTGCTGTTTTTCTCGCTGTCTGTTTTTATCGTGATTGTCGGTCCGTTTTCGTGAAGCTCCAGCTCTTGTCCTTTCTGGACAGCCCATTCTTTAACCCATTTGTTCGGAAGGCTGACTACAAGGGTCTTTCCTGCGAGGAGTATTGTCTTTCTTTTCAAGGTATTGTCATGCATTCTTCACAACTTATATTTTTGATGTTTTAAATTTATATAAATTAGGTGTACATTCTTGCTGTTATGAACAGGGAGCTTTTCGATCCGGCGGAAGTTGTCAATACGGCCGCACCAACTTCTTTTGCAGTAACACTTTGTGACTTGCTTCTTAACCGAACCCGGTCATTGCAGTTTGAAGATGCGCTTATGATAGGTGTGGTTCCCTCTGTTTGTACCGCTACTTTGCTTTTTGCAAGTCTATTATACAGAACATATAAGAACGAAGATCTTGCCTTTGTCAAGCGCCGCGCGCGTGAACTGAGAAAAGTTAATCCTGCGCTAGAGCTGTCTGCATCCGGAATTAAACAAGGCAATATTCAAATCAGTGGCGATGAATATGTTAAAGCTCTTGAGGAGTATCATAGGTTGGAAAAACTCAAGGACAAATCCTCGCTTTATGCTGGGCGTTATTTGAATGTAGTGAAGAAGCTTAAAAAATTAGGTCACAGATTCCAGGAAGTTGTTCCCAGGCCATCTCTGAAATCCATTCGTGCGGAACTAACAGGAAATCATGAGCGGCTTGCAGCATCTGCTCGGCTTGAAAGAAATGTTGCGCAGCTCTACGATGCCATCAATATTGCCAAAGAAAAGAAAGATTACGATTCTATGCTTATTTATCTTAGGGATTTTGCAGATATCGCGGGTATGCAAAGTATTAAGAAAAATTTCGCGGTGAGGTTCGAGACGTTCGGTCTATCAATTTCAAATTATCTTTATCCTTCAGATATTATGGGTTATTTTAGTCGTTCTGCGTTGCATATTATCAATGGTCAGCGTAATGCCGCTTGGCAAAGTTCAAGATTAGGAAGGGATGTGGCTGATTTCAAGGGAGAATATCGCAGGGAGGCTTACGTGTTCCATGCGTTGCTTTCTTCTGCTCTGCATTCATCGACAGCTCAGCAGGACTGGCAGGATGCCTGTAATGTTGTTCGCGAGGGTCCAGTCTGGGAGCGTATTGGTGAGACGCGAAGTATTGTGCGCATCATTAAGGACAGCAGGTTTCTGTCGAAGAGCATTTTGTTCAAAGAAAGCAGTTCGCTTGAAGATCTTGTCCAGGAAGCGGAGAATATAGGTGCGCTCCAGGAAATTGTGGGTGATCGCGCAGCGCTCCCTGAGGTTCTTTATACTTCGGATGAAGATGATCCTTTTATCGTTATGCGTTTTCTTGAGGGTGATACGCTTCTGAAGCGTCTCGAGTCAGAAGATTATTCGCGTGTTGGTGATGTGGTCTCATTGCTCGCGAAGGTTCATTCTTACGTTCCCAAAGATGCGAAGCGGCTTTCAATTCCTTATTATCTTCGCTCCCGCCTTATTTCAGAGCATTTTGGAGTTCCGCGTGAACTTGCTAAAAGCGTTGTGTCTCACTACCGTCCCGTCTATAATTCTTTGGAGGATTCAGTTTGGGTATATAACAAAGATGCGCATCCTGAGAACTGGATAATCTCTGAAGATAAGATTGGGATAATTGATTGTGAGGGAAAAAGTCTCGTGCCGGCTCAGTTTGATCTCGTTAACCTGCTTGAATATGGCTCTTTTTTCTCTGATGAGCAGAAGGGGGAATATATTGATCTTTATTTGTCGAGGTTCCGCAAGCCTGGCAGATCCAGTTTCTTGCTTGGCTACTGGAATGCGGTCATTCACAGGATGATCGGCCTTAGCTCTGCCTGGAGCTCTCCGATCCGGCCTAGTATGCATGACAAGCGCAAGGATGCTGTCGCAAGGGCTTTGCATGCGATTGATGTTATTGAGTCCGAGTTCAGTGACTATTTCGAGCAGCACAAGGCTAACTATGAAGGGCTGAGGGTTGATTTCCAGAATATTGCCACGCTTATATCTTAGAATTATATAATTACATAACGGTTTAGTATTCTTAAGGAGAAAGAATTTGCTCTTGCCTGCTATACTCTTATCTGGTGATGCATATGAAGAAAAAAGAGGTCGTATTGTTGGCGCATCTGCGCAGGAATTGCCGTGTGCCATTAACTGAGCTGTCTCGCAAGGCTCAGCTGCCCGTTTCCACTATTCATGACAGGATCCGGGATTATGCGAAGAATTTGGTGCCTAAGCATACTGCATTGTTGTCTTTTGGCAAGCTAGGTTTCCTTACTAATGCTTATGTGCTGTTGAAGGTAGAAAAGGAGAGGAAGACTGACATTCTGTCTAAGCTTTCTGTTTGCCCTAATATAAATTCGTGCTTTAAGGTCAACAATGGCTGGGATTTTATGCTTGAGGTCGTTTTCAGGGATATGTGCTCTTGTGAGGAATTTATTGAGTCTCTGGAGCAATATGGTGTTATTGATAAGGAAGTCCACTATGTGCTTGATGAGCTTAAGCGGGAGGCTTTTCTTTCTGACCCCGATATGGCTGACGCTGTGATGAGTGCAAACCTTTAAATATGCCTCTTGTATCCATTTTATCAAGAGAGGTGTTCCAATGAGAGGACAAGGATTACCTATTACGATAATAATTATTGCCGCTTTAGGCATCTTAGTGCTGATTGTGATTGGCGCTATTTTCGGCGTCCAGATTACGAAGCTCGGCCGCGCGGCAAGCGAGTGCCCCGGAATTTGTGTTGTTGATGAGTGGGGCGGTATTGCTCCTGCGCACAGGGGCCTTTACAGGATGGATGATACTGGAAAATGCACTGAGTTCGAGACCGAGCTTACCGGCGCGTACATTCCAAAGGGCACGCCTAAGGATGTTAATCTCGCCGATTATGCATGCAATGCTTGCTGCGTACCTACAGGATGAAAGGGCAGGGCTTATCTATATCAACTGTTGTGCTTGCAGCACTTGCTATTATTGTTCTTATAGTTCTGGTGACCATAGTTGTCCAGCGGTCTAATCTTTTTGGTACGGGGGTAAAAGAGGTGTCTGAGATGAATTGCGAAGATGCAGGCGGCATTCCTGAGCCTTTTGGTACCGAGTGTGACGTAATCTACGGTACTTTTGGGGGGCTTCCTGCAGGCCATGTTTGCTGCAGGCAAGGCACGGTCCGAACGTAAGTCTTTTATATTCTCTATATTACATTTTGGCTATGAAAAAGGGTGACGCGCTGACAGAGAATATTGTTGGGTTAATCCTTGTGCTCCTTCTTGTAGGATTTCTGGTCTATGTGCTGGTCACGAAGGTGCTGCTATGAAAAGAGGCTGGCTTATTTCCCAAACCGTAGATTTAATTCTTTTATTGATCGGCTTTGCAATTCTGCTGATTTTCCTGTTTCCGAATGCATTGGATTTTATTTTTGGCGCTTCAGAGGTTCTTGAAACTGCGACCATTCCTGTGACTGTTGATAAGGCCCTGCTGGAGCGTAGTGCTAATAGCATGGTGGCCTATAAGAGCAAGATGTATTCAAATGTCCAGAAGATGCTTGAGAATTTTGCGGAAAAGCCTGCGGATTCTTCTGAGAACATTCTTATCAGGCAGAATTATGATCCTGCTGATGCGAATTCAAAGTATCGTTGGGCTTTTGCGAAGATTGTTGCCGATAAGTTGTATGACTGCTCTCTTAAAACTACTTATCAGGCAGATAAGCTTGCTAAACTGCTTGCGATTGCAGAGACCGAGCCTACGAAATGCATAGTATGTTATAATATTCATGTCGCGCCTGATGCGCGTCCTTTGCTTGAGAGTAAGAAAACTGGACGGATAGATGACTTTGGTTTTTACTATTGGCTGAATATTTTCTCACCTATGAAGCAAAAAGAATCTTATTACGAGTTGATAGGTTCAGGTTACCAGTTTCCTGAAGGCCTGTCCGAGACTAAAATGCAGTTGTCGCGGCAAAAGAATATTGATTACATTCTTACTAGGGACAGTGAGGATGATATTGCTGTTGTTTTTGTGCACATTCCTCTTATAGGCGGTTCTGCCGCAAGAGTTCCAGGATTGATTGGCGAAGCAGGCAATGTAGATTTTGTGTCTTTGTATTCTTACAAAAATCTTGCACAGACCACTCTTGTGGATTTTGACAGAGATTTGAATATTCTTGGGATTGAAGTTACTGATTGGAATGTGGATGCGAGGTGCGGGCGATGAATAAGCGTGCTCAGGAGGGCGGTCTCGGTTGGGGCTATATTTTAATTATTATTCTCGCAGTTATCGGTCTTATTGTACGTGCTTATGCTTTGTATCATGCGGGTTCGCTCGGCCAGGGCGCGCTTGGAGGGCTCAGATGAGGGGCTGGTCCGGCGCATTGACTGCTGCAATTCTTGCAATAATTATTTTGGTAGTAATGGCGATAATTGGCCCTCAGTGGTTTCTCAAGGCATTCAA
Source organism: Candidatus Woesearchaeota archaeon (assembly GCA_019323255.1). Classification (GTDB taxonomy): domain Archaea; phylum Nanobdellota; class Nanobdellia; order Woesearchaeales; family ARS49; genus JAHWHO01. The sequence continues at coordinate 6,558 of JAHWHO010000120.1, read as the reverse complement.
GCCTGCCGAGCAGGTGCTTAGCGGCGAAAATCTTTCACAGCAGGTAGAAACTCTTAGGGGGCGGGCGTATCTCCAGCCGGATATTTGTGCAGGCACTTGTTATGTTGGTTATTCAGAATGCCCTGTCGGCGTGCAGGTGTTCGGGTCATTTACGGACTGCCCCAATGGTGTTTGCTGCCGACAATAACTTTTTATAGTACACTTCTTATCTTCTGCGCATGAAAAGAGGCCAGCAGCTTACTGTAACTACCATCACTGTTTTTGTTCTCGCGGCCATCGTAATTGCTGTTGTCGTGATTCTTTTTGTCCAGCAGACAACAAAATCTGGGAAGAGGTTTTCTAATCTTACAGAAGAGTCTTCAGTTGATATTACTAAATGCAGGAATATGTTTCTGGGCAGGAAATGTTATGATAGCTGCCCCAAGGATTTTGAAATTGTGCCGGGCGCTTTCACAGACTGTCCTTCGCCAAGGCAGTGCTGCGCTCCAAGCTGAAAACCATTATTATTTCCACTATATTTATAAACTCTATTCTCTAGTTTAAAGTCGTGAAAAGGGGTAATGCTAATCAGTGGTTTTTTGCGGTTGTGGAGATTGTAGTTGCTGCGCTAATGATTGTTGCGCTGTTTTTCATTGGATCCAAGTTTTTTACTGCTTGTACTGAGCAGGAAAAGCCCGTTGTTTTCGAAGACCAGGACAGGTTTGCTTCAGCTATAGAAACCCTTGCTGAGAATAAGCAGGACGATGCGATGTATGTTCCGTTCATCAGCAATTGGGAAGAGGGGGGTGATATTGCGGAATATTATGATTTCTTGGTGTACGGCCGCCAGGTGAGCCCTAAGCCCGCTTCCTGTCATGGTGAAGCCTGTCTTTGTGTGGTGCGTTTCGGGCAAAGTATTCCTTCAGGGTGCGTAGCTCTGAATAAAATTGATTCATGTACGGGTGCTTCTTCAAGTGATACTCCCTGCATTTATTTTGAGGATTCTTCAACGCCATTCCTGATTCAGCCGATGTTCTCTGACGGAGTCAAAGTTAATATGCGGGATAATCTTATTTGGTTTGAAACATGAAGATTACCACCAAACTTATTTACATTTTTGCTTTGCTTATTCTCTTCGTAATTTATTTTATAGGGATTTATTCCAATATCACCCCGAAAGCTGTTCGTGAGGATTTTCGTGAAAGGCTGTATTCCTCAGATATCGCTCTGACGCTTGATTCTATGCAGGCTTTGAGAAGGGATTTAAGTGCAGAAATGGCATATTACCTTCCTGAGGATCTGCATGCTGTTATCCAGCCTCACAGGGTTTTAGTATATGAGCAGTCGCCTTCGACAGGCGAGGAGTTTGGTTTCACAATAAATCCGGAGTTTAATTTCCCTGAAAGGTCTGAGCAGGATCTTCAGTTCCATATGGCGAGAAGCGGGGAGTCTATGTTTGTATCTGAAAGCCGAATTAATCATCTGGATAACATAATTTGTCCCGAGATTAAACCTGTAACCGGCCGCGTTTCAGTGAGTCCTTCTTTCTTTCCTTCCGCTGCAGATTATTTGGTGAATACTTTCTCGACGGTGGATTATGCAAACGAACCTTCAGGCGGAGCATTTGTAGGCTTCATTCCGGGAAGAGGCGGTGTTGAGATCTTGGCGAACGAGGATGGCAGGGGGCTGGGCTGCCGTATCATGAAGGCATTCATTCGTGATCATCAATTTGCCGACATCAATGTTATTCCGGTCTATGGAGATTTTTTCCGCAGCGACGATGCCCGGGCTGGCTTGAGTCATAGCGGCACTAATGTCCTTATTTCATTCAATCCGTCTGAATATCCCGAGTTTATCATCGCTAGTGCAGTTAGTGAGGGGCTTGCGGCTTATGGTGTGGTATAAGAAAGCTCAATTGGCAGATGCTCTGCTTTGGTTTTTCATTTTTATTCTTGCAGGAGCCTCCGTGCTCGTGTTTGTTGTGAATCCTCAGAGTTTGCTGCGTGAAAGCGTGAATCCTGTTGTGCTTGATGCGGGCAATATTCGTGAGATGGTATTCGAGAGGCTTACTGCTTATGAGTTTCCTTACGGGGATGTTGCATATGGCCGAAACTTGAAGCTCGCCGATCTTGGCACGATCAATTCTGATAACCTTCTTTCCATGTCTGATAAGAAAATCACGTGCAAGGTTACAATAAATGACGGGGAGGATATTGTTAAGATTATGTTCTGCGGGGGGCACGATGGTGAGGAAAAGTACAAGCATGCTGTTGCTTTGCCGTATCAGTATCGTTGGGCGTCTGATGAGCGTCCTTTCATCTCGGACCAGCATAAGTACAAAGTGAAAGTAGTTATTGCAGTCGCTAAGGAGGGCTACAATGAATAAGAGGGGTTTTCTTTTGTTGTCCGCCTATATTCTTATTATTGCAGTTGTTTTTCTTATCGCGAGCTATGCAATTACTCAGCTCTGGCTTCATCCAAAGTTAAGCCAGGCAGGAGCGGAATTGCAGACTGCTGCTTACACGCCGGATCTTGATTATTGGTTTGTAAATCAAGTTGAACAGCTCAGCCCGGAGGAACTTGCTGATTTGTATTCTGAGAATGAAGATGTAAGAGATAGCAAAGTTTTGTCGCTTAGCGCGCCTTTGGGCAGCTTCGCCATGTATGGGGTGGGTGGTGAGGGACTGCCATCAAGCTACAACCAGGCAGGCACGGGGCAGCCATGCCCTTCCAATTTAGATGAGGAGAATTTCATGGGCCTTCCAAGGGTTGTCTGTGATAAGATTTACTATACACGCAATGACCGCGATTCTTTTGAGGATCTCGAAGGCTATGATCCGTCTTTCTGGAATGAGCTGGATCGTGAGCTTAGCACATTTGATTCCCGCTCTTTTGCTTTTTACAAGCGTGATGCATATCTACAGGATAAAGAAGGCAGAATTGTAAAACTTGAAGCCGATGTGAGGTTGACAAAATGAACAGGAAAGGGGATCTTGGGAATACGGTCTTCTTAACGCTGGTGGCTGTATCTTTTGTTATTTTTACATTCTCGCTGATTTTGTCATACAATCAATTATTCAATCAGGAGAGCAAGATTGGTTATTATCAGGAAGCGGTGTTAAGGACCAACGGGGATGCTGCGCTCATCGAGTCATATCTAAAGGATTCTGCGAGGATGGCTTCTGATGCCGCGATTGAAGACCTGCAGGATAATTTTGATGCCGTACTGGACTGCGGCAAAGGGTCTTTTAGGACTAACTTAACTATGGCTGGCCCGCTTACGACAGAGCTCAATTGCATAACGCTTAACACTCTTGAGGATCATACTGATATTTGCCTGCCTGATATTTTGTACGAATACCAGTCAAGGCTTTATCAGAAGATGTCTGCCTATATTGATAACTATAATTCGGTTGTCGAGTGGGAACTGCCTTCTAAGTTTGAAGCATATCCTATGGGCGAATCAGGACTTAGCGTTGTGTTCCTTGATCCTGCCAACATCCCGCTAAAGATAGGTGCAAACGAGATCGGCATGGCAACTTTCCGTCCCGCATTCACTATCCCGGATATTACAATCGGGCTGAAGGGAATATACAAGAAGGAGTTCTTTGATAACCTGCAGGTATTTGCGGAGGAATGCGCTTATGTTCCTCAGGATATGATGGATGACTGCATTAGGGATATCTTCGGCACTCCTACAATTCCTGAGTTCTCAACCTACTATGGTTTTGTTAATGGCCAGTATGTTTTCTCGAAATGGATGGCTGGTGCTCCGCGCTGTTTTGCGCTTCATATTCCTGCCAGTGATTTGAGTACATAAATCTTTAAATATATGCTAACCCGCTTTTTCAAGAGGGGGATAGATGATTCGTATGCCTTTATCTGAGATGGTCGGTAAGATTGGCCAAAAAACTGGTTTGTCTGAGGCAGATGTTCTTGCAAAAATAGAGGATAAGTGCAAGTCTTTGTCCGGCCTTATTTCAAAAGAGGGTGCTGCGCACATAGTAGCAAACGAGCTCGGCGTGAAGCTTGTCGAGAGCTCAGGCAAGATTAAGGATCTTTATCCGGGCATGCGCTCTGTTGATATTGTGGGCAGAATTACAAATGTTTACGAGGTCAGGGAGTTTTCGAGGGCTGATGGCACCAATGGAAAGGTTGGGAGTTTTGTGCTTGGTGACGAAACCGGCACTATGCGTATGGTTTGCTGGGGCAACAAGACTGATATTATTGATACGCTTTCTGAGGGCTCTGTTGTGAAGGTTACTGCGACACAGGTCAGGGAGAACAATAGGGGCTTTAAGGAGTGCCATTTAACTGACCAGAGCCAGGTCGAGGTTGATAATGCGCAGATTGGCGAGGTTAAGCGCAATTCTGCTGCGCGGATCAGTCTTAAGGATCTGAAAGAAGACGGGCAGTATGTCGAGGTTCTTGGCACAGTTGTCCAGGTTTTTGATCCTCGTTTTTTTGAAGTCTGCCCTGATTGCGGCGGCAGGCTTAAGGAGCATGAAGGCCAGTGGTTCTGCGACCAGCATAGCGCTGTCGCTCCGGATTATTCTTATCTCGTGAATGTTTATGTTGATGACGGCACGGAGAATATTCGTGTTGTGCTTTTCCGCGCCCAGGCCGAGCAGCTTTTGAATAAGTCAAAGGAGGAGATGATTTCTTTCCGTACAAATCCGGATTCTTTTGAGCCTTTGAAGACTGAGCTTCTTGGCGAGCAGTTCCGTTTTATTGGGCGGGGCAAGCATAATAAATTCTTTGACCGTCTTGAATTTGTTGCCAATAAGGTCTACAAAGCGGAAGCTGAGGAAGAGCTTAAGCGTATTCAATAAAGAGGTGATTGTCAATGATGGCCAGGACACATATGACTTTTGGATTGCTCGCAGGCCTAGTTATGTTTCCAGTATTTCATCAGGCATGGTATTTATTCATCCCGTTCGCTGTTCTCGGTTCCTTATTCCCTGATGTTGACCATGAGAACAGCAAAATAAACAAGATGGTGCCTGTTACGAAGTGGGTTCCGAAGTTTTTCCGGCACAGAGGGTTTTTCCATAGTATTTTCCCTGCTTTGATTATCTATTTAGTCTTCCATTATGCAAAGCTAGACATCGTCGGCATTCCTGTTGCTATTGGCTATTTCTCTCATTTATTCTCCGATGCGCTTACAAAGAGCGGTGTGAATCTTTTGCATCCCGCTTCTACGCTCAGAGTGCAGGGCTTCATAGAGACTGGCGGCGCGATTGAGCTTATCGTCTTCGGCGCTGTCGGCTGCCTTAGTTTGCTGATGCTGATCAAGAGATTTTTTTAACAACCTTTAAAAATGATTAGTTTTCTGCAAAATATATTATGAAGGTAGTGAGTGAGATTCCGTGTTTCTCGTGTAGAGAGCCCTGTCATTGCTGTACTGAGCAGAGTCCTGACCAGAACCTGATTATGATTACTTTGCATGATGCTGAGCGCATCTGTAAAGCGACCGGGAAGAAGATTTCTGATTTCGCCGAATTCAGGCACGTGAAGCAGCCAAGAAGCAGCGAGCTTGACGAGGATGAGCAGTATTATATGCTTGATAAGTCAGCTTTGTTTATGAAGAAAATTAACCACAAGTGCGTGTTTCTTAAAGATTACAAGTGTTCAATCCATAAGCACCGTCCTGGTCTCTGCAGGATGTATCCTTTCTGGTATGAATGCGAAGGTGATGATATTAAGATTGTGCGTATGAACAAGCCCGAAGACGATGAGTGTCCTGCTTTGAAAGGCGAGAAGAGGCTTTGTTCGGGCGTTTTTGCAAAAATGGATGAAACAAAGGATAGCCTTAAGGTGCTTGCAAAACGTTACGATACTGAACTTGAGCATTACAATTCTTACAAAAGCCTGTTTAGGCGCTTCTCGCCCGATGAACTGTTTTCGCGTCTGAAACACAGCGGCCTTCTATAGTCACTGGACACTGGACTTTCTTGCTCGCGGCGTATTTAAACCACACTCACATCCCTATATCTCATGATGCGAGCCTCACCCGCAAGGGCTGAAATAAAATGCGAAACCTCGACCGGAAGGGAGAGGCCTGGCAATGCAAAGCATTGTCAGTGAGCAAGAGGTGAATAAAATGGAGAAAGAAAAGAATATGCCGGAAAAGCGATTTTCCACAGGCGGTATTGTCGCTACAGTTTGGAAGAACAACCAGACTGCAAATGGCAAAGAGTATGAGTATAAAACCGTTAGCTTACAGCGCCGTTATGCCGATAAAGAAGGAAAATGGCAGACGAGCAGTTCTATGAGGTTGAACGACCTTCCGAAAGCTGCTTTGGTGCTCGAGGAGGCCTATAAGTACCTAGTGTTAAACTCTGATCAATCATAACGGAGGTGATGCCATGAGCTTTTTCCCTTTCTTTCTTTTTTTCGGAATGATTCGTAAATGGCACGAAGTATGGCTGCAAAACATTTTAAAGTTGAATGTCATAAACTGGTTCGTATTGAAACGGACCAGGGGACAGTTGAAATTATGAAAAAGAATTTTGAGGTGGATGATATGGAGCAAGAAGCTGAAGTTCAAACTAAAAAGGTTAATTCTGTTGCCGACCT
>JAHWHO010000119.1 GCA_019323255.1 Candidatus Woesearchaeota archaeon | reverse complement strand
ATAGGTCATCTTACGCAGAGGGTGCGGGCCAACAACCTTCTTCAGCTTCTCCTCAAAATTCCTGATGTCCTCAAGCGCCTCAAGCTCAGCTTTCTCATCCCTAGCAACGCTTTTCGTGCCCTTACTAAGCGCTTCCTGATTTTTCGTCATCCTTCGCTGGGTAGAGAGAACACGGTCTAGCTTCTTATCTAACTCAGCAAGCGTCGCCCTCTTTTTTGGCATAGATAAAATACCGGAAATAGAATATATAAATGTTTTCAATAGTCGCTACCCTTTGAAAAAGGACCCAAACCAGCCAAGTGAGATTTCGCAAGCTCACGGAATACCGCAAGCGCTACGCGCTCAGAACTCATCCAGACTCTTATTTTTCTCAGAGATTATCGTGGTAGTGCCGTCCCTGCCGCCAACGACCTTTTTAGTGTTCACAAAGCCGCCTTTCGACAGCTTTTCGACGCGGCGCTGAAAGGTCTTATATGTGCCTTTCCCGCCAGCGTCCTGGTACTTCTTGAACAGATCACCAATCTTGCCCTCGCCTTCATTCTTAATAAGATTCAAAACAGTCTGAGCATCATCCTCGAGCTCATCAGGATTCTTAATGCTGAAGCCAGATTTTGAGATCGCAGTTTCTGCGTGCTCATTAGATATCTTCCTCGAACTTTTCTCTTCAGCGGCAAGGCCTGCCTCCCTGAGCAGATATAATCCTGCCCTTACATCGTTGGACTCTGCAGCTTTCTTTGCGATAGACTCGAAGGCGGCATCGTCCCAGCAGCCAGGAACAAAAGCAAACTCAAGACGCTGCTTCAAAATTTCTTTCATCTCAGAAGCAGAATAAGGCCTGAACTCGAGCTGTTCGGGCGTGAGCCTGGACTTAATCCTGCCCTCAACATTCTGAAGCCAGGAAGGATAATTCGTTATCAAAACAACAGACTTCTTGAAAATATCATTAAGGATAGAATAAAGAAAATCAACATCCTGGACCTTGTCAACCTCATCAAAAACAAAAACAGCGGGCTTCCTGTTTGCAGCAGCAGCGATGACCTTGAAAAGCTCCTCGCTGTTCTTGTTCTGGGTAAAGCGGTAATCCAGCTGATTGCAAAGCTCAACAAAAATCTTGTAAGTAGAGTTCTTCTGCCAACAATTAACATAAAGAATCCTGACATCATCGGTATTATCTTCCAAATCTCTCAAAACCCACTTAGTTGCCGCAGTCTTGCCAATGCCCGGAGCGCCAAAAACGACACAATTGCGGCCGTTCCGGTCCTGAAGCAGCGGCTTGATGCAATTCGCTATCCTGAACTGCTGCTGGTCACGGAAAGGAAGCAGCTTCGGAACCCATTCAGGATCAAGAGCCTCCTCTGCCCTGAACAAAGACTCGCCTGCGCCAAGAACATCGAAAAAAGACATTATCCTGATAGTGGATCGGATGTTTTTATAGTTTGTGGGGGCGCAATATAGAATATTCCGGCGTAAGACTTATAAATGAGTATTTTCGGACTGACTGAGATGAGTGAAGACTATAGACTTTATGATGCATTACGGATGAACTGCCCTGTAGAGATAATTGAGAGAATGAGCAAGGTCCTCGGCCGGCTAAAAAAAAGAGCGGAGATATTATCAGAACTCGCGCAGGAAGAGGGAAATGAGGAATATGCGCTGGAAGAAAAAAAGGTTTTAGATGTCTATAATAGAGAGAAAGCAAGAACAGCATTAGTCACAGGATTTACCAAAAAAGGAAATCCTGCAATGATGGTCTACAATACACTTGCTGAAGCAATCGGACAAGCAGCTAATGGCACTTACAACCACCCTTTCGTATTTGACCTTTCAGATACGCTTTTCCCTGATAAAAAATTCATAGACAAAATTCCCGGGGAAAGGGTAGTGGTGACGGGAAAAATATTCACAATCCACGGACCGCGAAAAGGAGTATACATCGGGCCGGAGAATGACATAGCTGCAGCATACGAATTCCTGATGAAAGCATATCATGCAGCGCACAGCTTCAATCCGGAGAGAGTATTCGAGCTGCCGCAAAAAGCCATGAGCTTTGAAGACCTACTTAATATTCAAGCCGCAAATTCTGCAGGAGTCGGCTCCAGGCTTTAAGGTAACGTAACACCTCGGGCAGTATCTGACATTCTTTTTTTGATGCTCTACGACTTTAGTCTGCTGTTCAGACTTTCTCGGAGCGAGAACGAATTCATATACAACCTTGCCGATGCCGAGAGCAGTGAAAACAAGCCCGACAGCAATGAACAGATAAAGCTTAGCAATAGAACTTATGATCAGCACAGGAATGCCGACAGCAATCCACAACCACCACGGAAACTCCATTATTTCTTCCTCGGAATCGTCTTGAAGCCACAGTAAGGCTGCAAAACTTTTGGTATCTCGATAGTGCCGTCCTTTTTCTGGAAATTCTCAAGAATAGCCGCCATGATCCGCGAAGTAGCAAAACAAGTGCTGTTCAAAGTATGCACATATTTCCTGTCCTTGCCGTCCTGATAGCGGATATTGCCGCGAACAGCCTGGTAAGAAGTGCAATTGCTGCACGAAACAAGCTCTCTATAGGCATTCTGAACAGGGAACCAACCCTCGATGTCATACTTCTTTGCTGCGACGATGCCAAGATCGCCAGTGCAGACATTAACGATCCGGCAACACAGGCCAAGAGACTCAACAAGCTCTTTCGCATTCTTCAAAAGAGTCTCATGCCATTTTGCAGACTCTTCAGGCTTGCAAAGAACAACCTGCTCAATCTTGTTAAACTGGTGAACACGAAAAATACCTTTCTGATCCTTGCCATGCGCGCCAGCCTCTTTGCGGAAATTCGTCGAGAACCCAACTAACCTGAAAGGCAGACATCTCGAATCAATAACCTCGTCGCGCCACATGCCAACAAGAGGATGCTCGCTCGTAGGAATCATATAAAGGTCTTCATCAGCAACTTTGTAAATAGCTTCTTCGAAATCATCAAGCGAAGTGGCGGTCTCAATCGCCTTCCTGTCAATCATAAACGGCGGAACAATAGGCATGAAACCTTTATGCGCCATAAACTCAATAGCGTACCTTTGCAAAGCAAGGTCTAAAAGAACCAATTCGTTCTTCAGGAAATACCATCTCTTGCCCGAGATCTTTGCAGCACGCTCCATGTCAGCAAGATCAAGCTTTTCTAAAAGATCAACATGGCTAACAGGCTTGAAAGTGAACTTCGGCTTTTTGCCGAACTTGGATAGTTCCACATTATCCTCGTCGGACTTGCCGTAAGGAACAGAATCATCAAGCATGTTCGGAATGCGCATGAGCAGAGTATGAATCTTATCGCTGAACTTAGCCATCTCCTTTTCCTTCTTTTCAACAAGAACAGGAATGTCCTTAGCTTCTTTGATCAGCTTGTCCGCCTTTTTTCCCGCTTTCTTAGCAGCATTGATTTCTGCGGATACTTTGTTTCTGCGCGATCTTAAGTCATCTACTTCTGCCTTGCACTTGCGCCAGGAATCATCGAACTTCTTCACATCCTTCAACATCTTGATGTACTCAGGGTTCCTGCGCTTCTCAAGATTCTT
>JAHWHO010000118.1 GCA_019323255.1 Candidatus Woesearchaeota archaeon | reverse complement strand
GGAAAGGAAGAGACTAAAACAATCCTGCCAAGCCAGCCGGTTTATGAGCTCGAGATAAACAAAACAAAGAAACTGCACAGGTTCCAGCCATTGAACAGGAAACAGGCATTCAGACAATCAGACTTCAAAGAAATATTTGGAAAATATCCTGCAGTGCGGGACGTAGTATTCAATTTTGACAGGTTTCCATGGAAATACAGGATCCTGAACATCACAGATGATGGCTATGTAATTGCAGAGATGGCCCTCAGGCAGGGAGAAAGATATCAACTGCCAAGCCTGCCGTGGAACAGCACAGTATTTGAAGTTTACACGGATGTTGTGACGTTCTTCCACGATCCGAGAGAGGGGCAGATCATAAAAACTGAGTTCGGCGATGCGAACGTGACTACAACGGGAAAAAGTGTCTTCATCAACTACATGCCGGTCCGGGGCCAGAAGTTCGAAAAGAGCATGAGTGTCGGAGGCGTGGCTGCTACGCAAGAATTCAAAGTCATAAATGTTACAGATAAAAGCTTCACGATACGCAGGATAGGAATTTTAGAAGACAAAACGCTTGAACTGACAGCAACAGTGAAAAACATAACCAAGAGCGTCAAAGAAATCAAGCCGGACAGGATCAAAGGGAAGACAACAATTGTTGCACAGTAGCATTGGTCCTGACGCCCTTGTATGAAAAATGCGTTTCAGAAGCGAGCTTTCCTTTTTTCTTAAGTTTTGAAAAAAGAGAAATACGATCAGGAACATTCTTTCCAAGCTTAGAACACATAGCGTAATAGTCGTAAAATCCCACGGTTGGAATTGCTGCCTCTTTTTTGATAACCCCGAGCAGATCTTTCGCCTCGCCTTCTGCATTCTTCAGCATTTTGTTAACAAGAGGCCGGTTCCAGAGCTTGCCTGTCCAAACAGGGCCCGCAGAAGCACGCTGGTTCTCATAACTTGTCGTTATGGAAAAATCCTTATTGAAATCAACATACTTGTGCTGTTTCATAATATTGTCGACCTTTTCCTTGCCTTTTGAACACTCAAAATAAACCCTGTAATAATGCTGTGATGCATGACAAAAAACAGGAACTAATGCTTTTGCATACTGCGCACCAATAAGCTGAACTTTTCTTATAAGCAGCCTAATGCCCGTCTCATGCATACACTCGTTCTTAACAGGATGGCCCCAGTACTTCCTAAGTCCGGCTTTTATGTGGCTTCCGGAAAGCGCGCTGGTATCCGTCGCTGTAACCCCGAGATACCCTTTTCTCGAGACTCTCTTGACAGCAATATCAAGAAAAGGATTAGGGCTGCCGAAAGGATCGATATCGATATAGTCAAAACCTTCGCTGTCAAGCAGGAATTTGTTGGCCTCCTTATCGGAGATATTAAGCTTAAGACCATTAAGCTTTGCGTTCTTTTTCATTGATTTAACTGCCAGTGGATTAACATCATTTGCAATCACGTCAACATTGCATTCTTTCATAAGCCGTAGAGCGCGGATGCCGCTCCCTGCAAGAATATCGGCGCACGAAAGTTTCCTGTTTAGTGCGTTTAAGAACAATACAGAAATGTCCCTGTTAAGCTTCATAACAGGATTGAAAAAAACAGGGGCAGTTTTTGACGGTGCTTTCTGTAGAGATACATCAATAGTAACAGAGCCTTCAGTTATTCTCATAGCTTAGGGCCTGCCTTAGCATGCGCTGCACAGCAGAACCTATACATATTCCCATCATATTCGCGTTCAATAGTTTCTTCCTCATCATCGCTGAGTATCTTGCCGCAGTGCGCGCACTTAACCAAGTGGCCTCTATCTGACGCTCCTTCAGAGAATCCCTCTTCCCAGGGCTCAATTTCATCGCCTTCTTCCAGCACTTCCCTGTCTTCATCGTTATAGACGTCTGCTTCATGTTCCCCAACGTCAATATGGATCTCCCTTTCAACAAACGGCTCATGGTCCTCTTCGGGCTCCAGAAGCTCTTCAGGATCATCGTCGAACTCATCACTGGTTTCAAAAACCCCTTCTTTCTCTTTTGCCATGGCAGCTAGCACCAGAAGCAAATATATAAATATTGTTGTTGCATTCTACTCTAAATGAAAGCAAAAATCATTCTAACAATACTTTTTATCGCAATGCTATTAGGCTGCGCAGTTGAGGAGAAGCATAACGAATCAGTGGCAAACCAGACTCCAGAGTGCAAAACAAGCGAGGACTGCACGCCCGATGAGCCCTTGGTGGGTGCGCAATACCTATGCGAGGAAGGCAAATGCATCCAGGAATCGCTCGGGAATCCTGCTTCGATGAAATGTGAAGAAGACGGTGGAACCCTTGAGATGAAGGAAGATGAACAGGGCAACCAATATGGAGTATGCACGCTTCCTGACGGAACAGAATGCGATGAATGGGCATACTACAGAGGAGAGTGCCCAGCAGAAATTGTTGAGGGGGAATGCACAGGTGAGCCTGTCTATCTAAGAGCTGAGTGCTGCCAGAAACTGCTCAAATGCGACTTTGCAAAAATTGCAGTCTATACTTCCGCAACAGCGCAATGCAGCTGCGAGCCTACGGATACACAAAGGCAATGCGCGGCAGTACAGTGCGGAATAGGCAAGTTCAGCATATTTGATCCTAATG
>JAHWHO010000018.1 GCA_019323255.1 Candidatus Woesearchaeota archaeon | reverse complement strand
TACCTCGCCCGTAGCAAGATTAGGATTAGCTTCAGGACGCGCCTTAACCTCTCCATGCACACAGATGACAGACTCCTTCTTCAAGTGCTCGATATCCTTCTTGAACTTTGCAGCAAGAAAACACTGAGTGATCCCGTATTTATCGCGGATATCAATAAAAGCAACCTTGCCCTGAATACGGACACTGTCAACCCAGCCGCACAGGACAGCCTCCTTACCCGCATCACTCTTCCTTAATTCGCCGCATGTATTAGTACGCATCATATTCGGAGAGACAAAAGGACTGTATAAAAAGATTACTGTGACTCAGTAATTACCTTGACCAAAGCTTCCCCAAATGCGGTTGCTGCAGGAGGCCCATTAGCAGTCACAATCCTGCCATCAATAGTAACCGGCTCGCCAGTAAATTCTGCACCTTTCTCGGCAAGCAGCACAGACTGCTTCCCGTCACCATTCCACGCTGTGGCCTTTTTGCCCTTCAGCACGCCCGCTTCAGCGAGGATAAGCGGGGCGATGCAAATAGCACCTACAACCTTTCCATCAGAAACAGCCTGCCTTGCAAGCTCAACCGAGTCAGAATCACCTTTCCGACTGAGAGCGCCAGGGCCGCCAATACACACAACAGCATCAAACTGCTTCTGAAGCGCAGCCTTAATTGAAATATCTGCATTTGCAGTACCGCCAAGCGCCCCCTTGCATTCTCCCTCGGATGCGGATGCAATAATCGCAGAATAACCCGCCTGGTCAAGCACACCCTTAGTATCAAAAAGCTCATGGTCCTGAAACCCTTCCTTCGCAATGATATACAAAATATTTACCATAATCACCTCTTAAGCTTCAGCTGAACACAAAGATCCTCAAGCTTTTCCAAATGATACTTAATGCTGTCAAATTTTCTCCTTGGATGCGCGCGCCAGTCAAACTGCATCAACTCGCCGTAAAGCGCAGAAACAAAATCCTTGATCTTAAATGCCTCATCATAATTGCCCTTTATAGCCTCGTTCATAGCCCGCCTGAACAGCTCCCCGACAAGATCGCAGATGCCCGGAAGATAGGCATGCACATCGACATCAAGGACTTTGGGCGAAGGCAGTCTCTTGCCCGTGCAGTACGCATAGAAACAGCATGCCTCAACATACTCCTCAAGAGCTTCCTGGACTGCGCCGACCATAGCAAGATGCGGAGTCGTTGCCAGCGCATTGAGCTTCTTTACCTGCAGCTTAGCCGCGCCAAGCAGCTTATTTGCACCAGAAATATCGCCCCTATGGCAGCTATGAATCGAGTTCTTTGACTTCTTCAAAACATCACGGCCGATAGATATCAGCTTCTCGCGAACAGAATCGAACCTGTCAAAATCTTTCTTCAACTGGGTAAATAATGCCTTCTCAAACATGAACGAAAATATGTACACAACATATATAAATGTTCCCAGCAAAAGGTTTATATAACAATAGAAGATAAAAACCAATAAAAGAGTGTGACTTATGGCCGAAACAACACTAGGAAATGTACTAGAATTCTTCAGGGCGCTAGGCGTCTATGACATCATACTCCCGTTCATACTAACATTCACGATAGTTTTCGCGATACTTGAAAGGACCAGAGTGTTCGGAACAGAGAAAATCGGCGAGACAGAAGTAACAAAAAAGAACCTCAACGCAATGGTCGCGTTCGTTCTCGCATTCCTTGTCGTTGCAAGCAGCAAACTCGTAGCGACAATAACTGCAGTAAGCAGCGAAGTGATTGTTCTGCTGCTGCTATCAGTATTCTTCCTTATGCTCGTAGGAACATTCCACGGAGAAGATGAGCTAAAACAGGGAATGAAGCTTGAAAATCCCTGGAAAGCAATATTCTTCGCGATTATGTTTATAGGAATCGCAGCAATATTCCTGGATGCGATAAAGACAGAAGCAGGAAATTCCTGGCTTGAAGTGGCGATAGGCGTGCTGCTCCAGGCAGGCTCGAGCACAGGAATAGCAGCGATACTTTTATTAATAGTAATGATTGCTATAGTAGTATTCATAACATGGCCAAAAAAGAGTGGTGGAAGCAAGCCACCGCAATAAAATTAAAAAAGGTGATAATATGATATTTCAAGTTGGCGGAGCAGGATTTCAGACAGCATTTCAAGAACTCCAAAAATGGGGATTCGCAGAAGCAATACTACCCTTCTTACTTTTCTTCGCACTGTTGTTCGCAGTGCTGCAGAAGGTGCACTTGTTTGGAGAAAAAGGAGCTGAAGGCTGGGCTCCAAACAGGAAACTAAACGGCGTTGCAGCATTCGTAATCGCAATGATGCTCGTAGTGCCGCACATCATGAGCCCAAGTGCCAATGATCCTGTCTCAATCGTTAACAAAATACTGCCTGCTTCTGCAATTATCGTGTTCGCACTGGTCGTCATCCTTCTGCTAATAGGAATGACATCATTCAACAAAGAAGGCGAACAGATGAAATCGCCGCTTGTTCAACTAGCAGGACTCGGCGGAGTAGCAGTACTAGCGTACATAATTCTCGCAACAGTATTCCCAACACAGCTAGGAATAGGACTGGGACCGCTAACAGACCCGAAGATACAAGCACTCGTAATTGTCATAGCAATATTTGCGATAATCGTATGGTTTGTGACAAAAGAAGAGAAGCCGAAGGGCGAGAGAAGATGGTGGACAACACCACAAGAATTAATGGGGAAACCATAAAATGATATTTCAAGCTGGAATACACTTGCAGACAGCAGTAGGAGAGATGCAAAGGTGGGGCCTTTGGGACGCCATCCTTCCCTTTTTATTGTTTTTTGCAATCCTATTCGCGATACTGCAACAGGTAAAGATATTCAAGAAACCAGACGGCAAAGCAGACAGGAAGCTGAATGGTGTTCTCGCATTCGTGATGTCGGCGATGATTGTCGTGCCGCATATTATAGGCACTTATCCAGCGACTAAGGATCCTGTGCTGATAATGTACAAGATACTGCCAACATCGACGATAATAATTATCGCGCTTGTTTTGGTTGCGCTGCTTGTCGGACTTACAGAATATGAAGTGCCAGCACCAATAATGCTGCTTGCAGCACTCGCAGCAATAGGCACTGTTGTGTATTTGTTCGTGATAAACATATTCCCGGATGTCAGCGTAAGCGGGCTAGGACCTCTAAGTGATCCGAAGCTGCAGGCATTGCTAATCGTGCTGCTGATATTTGGACTAATAGTCTGGTTTGTCGTCAGAGAGAAGAAAGAGCCAGAAGAAGGCGCGTACCCATACAGATGGGCCAGAGAACTGTTTGGCTTTGAAGGGAAGGCGCCTAAAAAAGAAGGCTAAGCAATGGCTACATTCCTTGACATAGGCGCATTACAACATTTTCAGGGGCTATTCCCCTTTCTTTTAGTTCTAGTTTTAGCCTATGCAATATTCTCAAAAACAGTTTTCAAAGACAAGCCGGGAGTGTCTGCGTTATTGGCTTTCATTCTCGCCATACTCACATTAACATCGGGAATAGCACAAAAAACCATCAACCTTATGGCGCCATGGTTTGTGATATTCCTAATCTTCGGAATATTGATCCTCATAGCATTCATGAGCTTTGGCATAGAAGAAAAATCAATCAAGGACGTGCTTACCGGCTCAAAATATGGAAGACAATTCTTCTGGTGGGTGCTCGGAATCATGATAATAATCGGATTTGGAAGCCTGTTTGCAGTCGTGAATGAAGAAATCGACATCACGCAACTACATGCGCTGGGCACAAACACCACATCAGCCGGCACGGGCGGAGCAGAAGCAGGCTTCTGGGGATCGCTATTTGACCCAAAAGTACTTGGTATGGTTGTAGTATTACTAGTAGCGTATTTTACAGTATCACAACTAACTGAACCCGCCAGGTAGCTATTTCTTAGCGGCTTTTGTTATTCTAGATAGTTCCTGAACATTGCTTGTCAGGTCAGGCAGAACTTTCTGAAAAACTTTCTCCATAGCCTTGATTTCAGTACCAACATCAACCAACGTCCTATCGTATTCTCCTACTCTTGAAACAATAGCCTTGTGCAGGCCATCCAGATCATTTTTCAGGTCGGCAATACTCTGCTCCATCTTATCAACCTTAGAATTCAGCTTATCCCTCCACTCATTAACCTTGCCCAACTCTTTCTGCACATCACGCCATTTCTCCTCAACAATCTGCTCGGCAATCTCCTCAAAGGACTGCGTCTCAGGCTGCATCTCGGGCGCTTCGGGCCTCGAAGGAACAATGCTTTGCTTAGCTTCTGCCTGAGCTAATGCATCATAAATCTGCTGAGGGTTATAGCCCTGGCGCTGCAACTCCTGAATAATCTGATTGTTAGAAAGGCCGCGCTCCTGCATATTAATCACATCGCCGATGGGCACTTCTGATGTTAAAGGAGTCTGTGCTTGCGGCATTGGCTCTTCAACCCTTTTCTTCTTAAATAAATCAGCTAAAGCCATACTCTCATCTCTTTTTATTTATTTGACGAAACTAGTTATTTAAACATTTCCTTTCCCGTGCTTCTTAAGCAATTCCTCGAATGAGTTCTTCCCGGATTCTTCCGGCTCTTCAATTTCAACTTCCGGTTCAACAATAACCTCTGGTTCGACTTTCTCAATTACCTCTGCTTTTATCGGCTTCAGAGGAGGATTCTCAATGCCAAGCTTATCGTTAATCATACGCTCAACAGTCTCCATCGTAACAAACTTTACGGGATCCCACAGATCAAGATACTTGCGCATAACGTCGATATCTTCCTTGCGCGCAGTAAGCCTCAGCTCCTTGATAATAGTAAGAATCCTGTCCTCAATTTCCTGGATATGCCGCTTAATATCCACAATATCCTGCTGCAATGACTTAATCTGGTCCATCGCAGTCCTATGGTTCGAAAGAAGATTCTGCTCAAGAAAAAGCATCTTT
>JAHWHO010000017.1 GCA_019323255.1 Candidatus Woesearchaeota archaeon | reverse complement strand
GGTTCGTCCACGAAAACTTCGTTTTCGGGAGTCTTCGTTCGCGAGCTCACTCAGACAATCCGGGCAGCCCCACTTCACTGCCAGGGAATCCGGGCAATAAAGTTTTTATTCTGAGACTTAGATTCCAATTAAATCACGGGGCTGTAGTCTAGCTTGGTATGATGCAACGTTCGGGGCGTTGTGGCCCCAGTTCGAATCTGGGCAACCCCGTTAGCTGGCCTGTTTTCACACACCGGCCGGTTCGTCCACGAAAACTTCGTTTTCGGGACCACTCGCAAGCTCGTGCAATCCGGGCAACCCCGTTGTCCTTTTTTATCCTTAAGTAAAATATTTAAAGTTTGAACTTTATCGTTCCGTCATGAACCAAGATTCGTTCTGTGCAGAAGATTGGTATTTTATGATCGATGCGGATGTTGATATTTCACAATTTTTTCTCGTGCATAAAAGACGCTGGCATTTGCACCACGCTGCTGATGATAGACATATTTGTAGTCTAGTATCAGTACCAGACGGGTTCGGTGAGGTGATGAGTTCCTGTTTTGAGTATGATGGTTCGAGAAAAGAGGGCGTGTGCAGTTTGCTCGAATATGGATTTACTGAACTAACAGAGCCATATAGGAGCTTGATTGTCTACACGCCGCTTAAGGTTGGTTGGCCGCGTCTGGATTTCACGCCTGACACAGCTGAAATAAAGAAATTGGTAGAAGCATGGATCGCGGCGGATTTGCCTAGAGGAGAAAGTCTTCCTGCTGATTGGAACAGGCAAAATTACATAGCTAAGGTGGAAGGGTTTGCACGAAGTAATGGTCTAACCACTATTGTAACATCTGATTATGGGCCGATTGATGGAATATGGGACGGTGCAGAAATTGCTATGCTGTCTGAAGAAGTTATGAATACCTTGCCTGAATATCCTAAAAACTACTTGACTTTTCATATGAAAGATGTACAATAAATAAGAGTCCAATAGTGATTTCGCTCACATCTTGAGCGGTTCGGATAAAGAATGATTCTATTCTTTATCTATAAATTATTTTAGCTTCTGTTTGGACCAGGCAACCCCGTTTTATTTTTCTAAGACTATTTGCTAGCTTTAAAGTGCACACACAGTGCAGTTATTATCGTGTCATCAGGTCCGCCACCGATTGTTTTTAGTTCACAGCTTTTTGGATCATAACCCTCTAAAGCTTTCATTAGATCTCGGTCAAAATTACTGTCTCCGATGGACTCGCCCCACGCCCTATAGCAATACGATCTGCATTCATCATACCCACAGGGAGTCATTTCTTGTTCTGCATATTTGTCAAACATTAAGTGGCTTTTCCCATCACAAAGTGTTATGATCTCCATATCGTACCAGCATTCGCATAAATCATATGGCTCAAGTATTGGTTCAGGATCAAGTGTTACACATTTGCAATCCTTTGTGCAATATCCGTCCATAAGTGTTCCATATCTGGTTTTGTACGGGCACCATCCTTCATACGGGCCTTTCAGCGTATCGTCGGTAGGATCGCATTCTTCTGTATGCGGGTCCCAATATTTGTCGCCGCAATAACCATACCATTCCTCTGGCTCTGGTTCTGGCTCAGGAAGTGGTTCTTTTTTTGGTTGTTTAGGTTTAGTTGGCTCTATCAAATCACCGAAATCATCTTCAGGATTTGGTTTAGGCTGCTCGCCCTCTTCTTGAAAAAACGGCTGCTGCTCCGCCAGCTTTTCTTGATAATCCAGTTTTTCCTGATATGCCAGCTTTTCCTGATATGCAGTATCAGCGTTTTTATCGATAGCAAAGCCTGTTGGATTACTTGTCAAAGAAACAACAGCAATTACCGCGACAACCAACACAGCAATTAATACCCCTTTTTCTCGCATAGGATTTTGGTTCTTTTAATGTATAAAAAGGTTTCTTAGTTATTCACCTCTTATCCTAGATGAAAAACAAAGAAAATAATTATATACCCCTTTGCAAGCTCTTTTTTCATGAAATCAGATGATGAAAAAATTGAGATAATCCAGGCAAATCTGGATAACACACTTGACACTGTTGTAATACCAGAGCTCGGCGAAGCAAAGCATGGCAAAGTAGGAGAGATGTTTGAGAGCAGAGGAAATTTGCTAAGAGTCGTCTCAGACAGAGTCTCTGCATTCGACAAAGTCGTAGGAGCGATACCATTCAAAGGAGAAGTTCTTACCGCGCTGTCTCATTTCGCAATGTCAGATGCGCAAAACGTGTTTCCCACTGCGCTTGCTGAAGACCCAATGCCAGACCCAATAGTTCTAGTCCAGAGAAAACTCGCCAATGCAGGCATAGAAGCGATTGCAAGGGCATACGTCTGGGGAAGCATGGCAAAAGATTACGAAAAAGGAGCGCGCGAGATCTGCGGAATACAACTGCCTGAGGGCTTACTCAGATACGAACCTCTCCATTGGATCCTATTCACACCAACAACAAAAGCTTCTGTCGGCCATGACGAGAACATGACGTATGGTGAAGTTGTTGCGCAGCTAGGACCAGAAAAAGCAGGACAAATCAGGGATGCGACCTTGACCTTATTTGCAAGAGCGCAAGAGCG
>JAHWHO010000016.1 GCA_019323255.1 Candidatus Woesearchaeota archaeon | reverse complement strand
TGGCATCTGCGATATCTCTTCTACTCTTTCTCTTTCATCGCCCGTTTCATCGAGAATTTGCTCGAGACGTTCTTTTGGTGCTGTTCTTACTTCTACGAATTCTGCACTTATCGGTTTGGCTTCCGGTACCGCAATGCTTTCCAGCACTCTGACATCTTCCTGCGCTCTTGAAAGCAGTTCTTCTGCTTCTTCTATTTCCTGCTGTTTTGCCTTGACCTGCTCTCTAAGCTGTGATATGTGTTTCCTGAGTTCTTCTTCCCTGCGTTCAGGCGTAAGGTTCTCGAGCCATTTGAAGTCTGCCATTAGCTCCCGGAAATTAAAGAAGTATTTAACTGTTTACCATGTAAGCATTTGGTGGCCTTTCTTGAAGAGTTTGTAGCTCATCCAGCACCAGAATTTTGCCATTCCTCCTGCCGCTGCCCTCTCATGCCCTAATGGGTCCGTTGCTTTAGGTTTTGGAAGATTTAATGATGACTTCAGTGTTGAGAATATCTCTTTTCCTCCGCCGACTACGTCTTTGATTGGCTGGAAATAGTCCGCTTTCGGCTTTTTCGGCCTTGCTTCCTCTTTCTCTTCTGGTTTGCCGAACTCAGCTTCTTTGAGATAGCTCATGAAGTCTTCGCCGAGTGAATCCATCGCATCCTTGAGGCTCCTGTCTATTCCCGCGAGAAGTTCTATGTCTTCCCTGTTTCTCATTGCAAGATAATTGTTGACCTGTTCTTCTGTCCACGAGTAGGTTCGCCAGTATATTTTTGCTACGCCTATGTGTACAGGCCCGCGATGATAGCCTCCTTCTGCCGCGTACTGCATCTGCGGCCTTGTCCTGTACTCCATTGACAGCAGTATGCAGCTGTATACTTTTTTGTTGCCTTTTGCAAAGTATCTTGCAAGCACTTCAACATCGACGAGACTGCCTTCGAATGCGCTGATTATCTGCGCGCTGTTTATTTTTTCAGGTGGTGCCTGCAGTTTCTCTATATGTTTTAAGTACGGCTTGACCCAGTTTAAGTACATCCTGATTATGTTGAAATGCTGTCTTAGGTAGTTGAGTGTAAATCTTCTCCTGTTGACCATTTCTTCATATGTTGATTCTTTCCATGCAAGGTAGGCGTATAATTTTCTTTTCAGCGTCATCTTGACCATTTTGTTGAAATCTTTCGCTTCCTTGTCCACGTATTCTCCGACGACTTCCTTGTTTGGGGGGTGGATGCTGAAGAACAAGTCAGGCAGTGTTGAGAACTGCAGCTGCTGCGCCATCGTCCATAGGTTGCTTCCTGTTCTCTGCCCGCCTACAACACCATCTACTAAGTCAACCCATAGTCCTTTGAGCGCGACTTCTGCACCCTGCATTCTCTGGTTTTTCTCTTCCGGGCTGAGTTTCTTCCCTTCTTTTACTTCTTTTTCTGTGAGAAGATCCTCGCCTCTTGCATTCTTGTAGTATTGAAGCCTTTCATCGATCCATCGCAATTCTCTGACAAGTGCAAAAAGGTCTTTGACCATTTTTCCTACTGAAGCCAGGTACTGCGCAACTTTGTCCTGCGCCAGGCCGAGCCTTTGCGCGCTTGCGCCATAGAAGCTGCTGTGTTCTGCTGCTGTGAATATGTCAGTCACTTTGTCGATTATCGGGAATCCAAATGATTCAAGCATGTCTACAACGAAATAGTATACGGGCTCTATGCTGAGGCTTGGGGTTTCATAGACCATTATGTATTTGGACAAGGGTGCAGGATAGTCCACGAGCATCTCCTGTTCTTTTGTTACTTCCTGCCAATCATGGTCTGCCGCAGTTTGGAGCTGCTCGTCAAATGCAGCAAGTTTTTTGTCTTTCTCGTACTTGGTCCTTAGTTTCTTGATTGACTCTAGCTTTTTCTCAGGAGTATCGCCCTCAACCTTAACGGGCTTATTGTCCATTATTATCGGCTTCCCGGATGTAAATCCATAAGCATAGAGTAATGCGCTGTTTGTTGTCATATTTCCTCTTTTATTGTGTATTATCTACCATTGAGATATATAAATATTTCACCTTAAATCCTGTCCTGTTGGCAGTTTTGGCTTTCCTCCGCCCGCGGGCAGCACCCTGACTACATCATCAACATCTGCATCTAAGTACTTGGCGATTTTTTTGGCACATTCGCTTGTCTTCATCTTGTCCTGCTGAACAAGTACATATTTTTCGCAGTTCACCTTTACCGCGATGATTGGCCCGCCCATAATCCTTCCATCTATCTTCCCTACCGCGAGCTGCGGGCTTACGTTCAAATATTCTCTTTTGCCGTAGATCATGAATGCACCTTTTGCAAGGTACTCTCCTGCCTGTGCTTTTTTGCTTACTTGTTCGGGTTTTATGCAGTAGACTTCTGTCGTTGTGAATCCATGCTTCCACGCGCGGGAATACAGCACTGTCGCTTCTGCTGCTTCTAATTTTGTCTGCTTATCTATCTCTTTTCCCTCAGACTTAACAACAAAGAAGGGCGAACCGGGCGCTTCTGTGTGGAATACCAAATCCGCAGGATCTGTGTGCTTCTTGATTATTATCTCATTTGTTGTTGCATCTCTTCCGCCAATGCACAGGAACCCTGTTGAGCTTACGAACCACCTGAATTTCTCGTACCATTGCTGTTTTTGCTGCTTTTCTTTCCGTTTTTGCTTCTGTTCCTGTTCTTTTGTTTCCTTTTCTTCTTTTTTCTTCTCTTTTTGTTCTTCTGTTTCAAACTTCTTTACAAAGCCAGCTATCGCTTCTTTGGCTCCTTCCGCTTTTTTGCGCAGCTTTTTTGCCTTCTCGAAGTACAAAGCAGCATTTTCCTGCGCACTTTTCATTGGGTCCAGCTCTATTTCCATGCTATTTCAAGAATTTGCTTGTTTTTTAAAGTATCGCACACTATTTGACCGTCACGCTCTTTGCGAGATTCCTCGGCTTGTCCGGATCGTATCCTTTTTTTACAGCGAGATGGTATGCAAACAATTGCATTGGTATTACTGCTAATCGTGGATCGGGACATTCTACAAACTCATCATAACTGTCATGCGGCTCGCTGTCTATGCCTATGATCTTTCCTCCGCGGGCTTTTATCTCGATTCCATTGTTGATTATCTCCTGCCTTGTTTCGGGTGTCGCGATGACA
Organism: Candidatus Woesearchaeota archaeon; assembly: GCA_019323255.1. Classification (GTDB taxonomy): domain Archaea; phylum Nanobdellota; class Nanobdellia; order Woesearchaeales; family ARS49; genus JAHWHO01. The sequence continues at coordinate 5,004 of JAHWHO010000016.1, read as the reverse complement.
ACTGTCGGCGTTCCTCTTTCAATCAACGCGAGTGTATGGTGTTTCAGCTCTCCTCCGGGCAGCGCTTCTGCACGCGTATAAGAAATTTCCTTGATTTTTATCGCAGACTCGAGTGCGTAAGCGAATGCTTCCTGTCTTCCGATGATGAACAGGTCTCTTGAATCAAATTTATCAACAATTCTTTTGATTTGCTCGTCCCATTTTTGCAGACAGCCAGTGCCAATCTTTTGTTTTTCCGCGAGTTCTGACAGTATCGATAATGTTGAAGTGTATGCTTTTGTGCTCGCTACAGCGACTTCAACACCGGAGTTCATCGGCAGCACTATATCCGACATTCTCCATAGCGTGCTATCCGGCACGTTTATTATTCCGATCTTTTTGCCGGGAAATTGCCGCACTACTTCTATAAGGTCTGCTGTTTCCCCGCTTTGGCTCACAATTATCGCCGCAGCTCCTTCAAAGAAGGGTTTTTTCGCATGATATTCAGATGCGAGTACTGCTGTTGCCTTTACTCCGATAGAAGACAGGTAATGCTCACCTGCTATGCATGCCGCATAGCTTGTCCCGCATGCAATCAGGTATACTTCTCTTGCTTGCAGGATTTCTCTTGCTTTGCTTATGTGCGGCTGTTCTCTTGCTTTGATTATCGTTTCCGGCTGCTCGTAGATCTCCTTGAGCATGAAATAAGGGTATCCTTCCTTATCGACTTTTCTTTCTTCTGCGTTGAATTCCTGCACCTGCTTATGTATTTCTCTGCCGTTTTCATCGAATAAATGCAGCCTGTCATCAAAATAGCCATTCTCTCCGTCTTCCAGGTACACTACCTGATCTACTCCATTGAATGGTGCAGTGTCGCTTGCAATAATACACTTGTCTTTTCCCATTCCGATTATAAGCGGGCTGTTTTTGCGCGCGAATGCGATTTTGCCTTCACACATCGCAGCTATTGCATACGTTCCTTTTATTCTTCCAAGCGCTGCCCTGAATGCAGCATAGAACCCTTTGTCTAGGTTTTTCTCAATAAGATTCGGTATAACTTCTGTGTCTGTTTCGCTTTTGAATTCTATTCCGAGTTCTTTTCTCAGTTCTTTATAATTGTCAAGTATTCCATTGTGCACTACTGCAACTCTTCCATGGCTTGATAGATGCGGGTGGGCGTTTTCATCTGTGACACCGCCGTGTGTCGCCCATCTTGTGTGTCCAATAACTGTAGTGCTCGGCTTTCCGTACTCTTCCTGCTGCACGGTTCCTGTTTTTTTGTGCACCCAGATCTTTCCATCGTCTCCTGCTATGCCCCAGCTGTCATAACCTCTGTACTCAAGCTTCTTCAGCCCCTGAAGCACAACCTTTCTTCCATCCTCTTTTCCTTTGTAGGCGATTATTCCGCACATAAGCTTTCCTTTCAGAATCCTGCTTTTAAGTCTTGTTAATCTTCATTCTATATGCTCTGGTGAAAAAGTCTGCTCTGCCGCCAATTCTGCGAGCCCAATCTATTTTTTCTTTCAACTGACAGGAGGGTTGCCTCCTACGGAGGATGTCAGTTATCACGCAAACAGTCAAAGGCGAGCTTGCGGCAGAGCAACAACGTAGATTTTCACCAGAGCCAATTCCTTAGCAACACATTTAAGCAACCTGTTCCTACTTACTTGAAAAAAGAGGTTTTTATGAGATACTTTGTTATCTTGCTGCTATTTTGCACTTCAGCTTTCGCGTGTGTTAATCTTGAGAATGGGATGCATTTGACTAATTCAACTCAGGTTTGTAATGATGTATTCTATATCGATCAGGGGATTGTTATTTCTGAACCGAACATTACAGTTGACTGTGCAGGCGCTATTCTTCAGGGCAAGTACAGGGGCTCTGCTTTTTACATTTCTGGAACGGAGAACGTGGTTGTGAAGAACTGCAGGATTGTTAACTATGATTCTGCGTTCCTGGTGGACAACAGTTCGCAGGTTTTTCTGCTCGACAACCATCTTGTCAGGAATCATGTTGGCACTACCTTTACTGGTACGCGGGACAGCGGGATTTACAATTATGACATAAGCCTGAGAGCGCCTCTGGTCGTGCTGGAAAGCTATAACAATGTGCTCTCAGCCTCAAATAAGTTCTTTGAGGGTACATTTTGCAGTTTTAATTACTGCAATCGCCCAAGGGCTGTTGTTGAATCTTTCAGGTATCCAAGAAATAACCAGGCCCAGTTTTCTGAATGGTTTTTGGGGCTGTTCAGAAATGTGTTCTTAACATAACGGCAATTGTTCTATTGTTATGGCTTTCTGCGAGCAGCTTGTAATTTGCCCTGCTTCAAATATTTTTGGGGTGAGCTTCACCTGCAGTATGCGGCCTATATCAGGATTATATGGCACGCTTATCTTCTCAGAGTTCTCTTTTTGTAATGGCTGCGTTAGCACCGAGTCATGTACTTGAATATCATTGAATCCTGCTATGCGGAGATGCAGGTCTGCCAAATCGATATTAGGCCCATTGTCAAGCCATAACTCTATAGTGTCAGAGGTTCTGCATACTTGGGGTATGCCGCCTATCTTGATAAGATCGAGATCTACCGCATCGCAGCCTGTCTTGACTTCGCTGGCGCCCTGTACAAAAGTCGCCTGCTGTTCTATGTAGCCTTCACCCCAGCTCATCACGAGTGCACCGAGTCCAACTGAAAATGCAACAAGAATAACCGTAGCTACTAGTGGACTCACACCTTTTTTGTTGAACATTATAGACGCCTCTTTCTGGTATACCCGAGATTATGGCATTTAAATAACTTTTGGTGCAATAAATTTTTATAATCCAGCCTGAGTTATCTGCGTATGGCTGATGATACGGACAAATGCATTTTCTGTCACATTGCTTCTGGCAAGGTGCCGTCAAGAAAAGTATACGAAGATGAGTCTTTTGTAGCTGTGCTTGACATCAATCCTGCTAATCCGGGCCATTTGCTTGTCATTCCCAAAGAGCATATCTCAGTTATGCCCCAGATGAATGAGAAGCTTGCTGAAAAGCTTGGCATTGTTGCGAAGAAACTCAGCCAGTTCCTCCTGAAGAAGCTCGGTGTTGAGGGCACCTCAGTCTTCATTGCTAATGGTATGGTTGCAGGCCAGCGCGCACCGCATTTGATGATGCACGTCATTCCGAGATATGCAGATGATAATGTCAAGCTTTCTGTTGTGCCAGGCAAGATGACTGAAGAAGAAACAAAGATTGTGTTGTCTAAGCTCGCTCCCGCTGTTGAAAAGCAATTCGGCGTTAAGTTGAAGAATGTTGAACCTATGCCCAACGAGCCTGAAGTTAACCTGGATGATATTACAAAATTCCTGACAAAATGACTTGCCCAATATGTGAACGGATCAAGAACAAGACGAATATGCTTTTCGAAGACGATGATGTATTCGTGATGCTTTCTGATGAGCCCTGGTCCGTAGGTCACATCATTGCGGTTCCCAAAAAACATTATCCTATTCTGGAGCAAGTGCCCGATGCGGTCATGGGAAAGCTGTTTGATTTGGCAAACAAGGCGAGCATGTGTGTTTTTGAGGGGCTTGGCGCGCAGGGCACTAATGTTTTGGTCAATAATGGTATTCCTGCAGGCCAAAAGGTCAACCATGTTGTTGTTAATGTGATTCCAAGGTTTGAAAATGACGGGCTTGATCTTTCCTGGACACCTAAGCAGGCGAGTGACGAAGAATTAAATGCGTTAGAAGCGAAGTTCGCACAGGAAGCTGCGCCAAAGCAGGAAATAGAACGGAAGCCGGCTGAAGAATACCGCCCGATAAGACGAATTCCTTAGATAGAAAATATCTTTGATCTTAGTGTTTTTAGCACTACTGCAACAATGCTTATCATGCATAGAAGACCGATCATTACTATGAATTCATTTTCCAGGAACATGAAAAATACTCACATTTAATGTTTTATAAACTTATTGCTATGCGATGTTGACCGCCATAGTCAGAAGTACATTTCCTGCTAAAAGCGTGATCACGAACGCAATGAGGAACGCGGGCGTGAATGGCACGCCGTATTTTACGCATATTTTTCTTTGGGGACACTTCTGCCGCAAAGCATCTAGTTCTTTTCTTTGCAGGCCTGTTTTGCTTGGCCCCGCAAGTTTATTTCCGTCTATGCATACTTCTTCCAGCAGCCAGTCGCCTTCCGTGAGTTTATCAGGCGTGATTTTCTTATGCATGCACGACCGCTCAACTGATTTTATCAGCACGACGAGCTGATATACGAAATAGACAGCAAATGCGAGGATAAAGAAAGGCACCATCAAGTCCCGGAATATTATTCCTGCAATAACCAGCAGGAATGCAATGGCCAGAGTAAGTATCCTGAGCCATCTCTTCCCGGCTTCTTTCCAAGTTTTCCTTACTTTTGTGAAGTTCTTGATCCCTAATATTGCGGTATAGAATATTCCCCACATTGCGCCGAATATGAACAGATTGAACAGGAAGCTCGTTCCAAAACTTTGTAGTGAGAATTCCCCCCCGATTATCGCGCCTACTGCAATCAATAGTTTCGCATCACCGCCGCCCCACTGGCCTGTATAATACATTAGCGAGCCAAATGCGAGTCCTGCCAGCAGTCCTATTATTGAGCCTATTATCGGCTGCCAGGCAGTTTGCTGTATGGCATAAATGGAATTCACGCCAAGCCCGATAACTATACCCGAATAATTCAGCCAGTCCGGCACTTCGAGTGTTTTTATGTCCACATATGCTGCAGTTATCAGAATGACGAAAAGCACGATTATAAGCAGTATCGAGAGCATACCCTTTCCTCTCACCATAATCTTTAAAAATGTATAGCTTTCTCACCGATGAAACAGGCGCAGGCGCCAAATGGGAGCCTGAAAGCACACTTTGTGGGCCCGTAGCTTAGCCTGGGCCAATCAGGCAGAAGTTTTCTTGATTCTGTTATATCCGGCTTTTGTGAGCAAAAATTCCACTGCATCGTTATAAGTTTGACCTTTCTTGCAGAGCCGGCCCAACTTCA